>NZ_CAXAVM010000043.1:0-40056 GCF_963972345.1 uncultured Gimesia sp.
TCGCTCGCAGAATTGAAAGAGTCACTTGCTTCAGCGGTAACCTCACCCGTTCCCGCCAGTACCCTGTATGCGATTGCCGCCATGAACGCCGGCTGTTCGCATCTGAACTTCACCCCCTCCGCAGGCACGGATCTGCCGGCGCTGATTGAACTGGCTGAAGAAAAGCAGGTTCTGCATGCAGGCCGCGATGGCAAAACGGGTGAGACACTGATGAAAAGTGTACTCGCTCCGATGTTCGCACATCGCAATCTGAATGTCATGAGCTGGGTCGGGCATAACATCTTCGGGAACCTGGACGGAAAAGTGCTGGATGATCCGGTCAACAAATCCAACAAGGTCGTTTCCAAAGATCACCTGCTGACCGAAATTCTGGGTTACAAGCCGCAGACACTGGTTTCCATCGAATACATTGAATCGATGGGTGACTGGAAAACCGCCTGGGATCATATCCACTTCAAAGGTTTCCTCGATACGAAAATGGCTTTGCAGTTTACCTGGCAGGGAACCGATTCCATCCTGGCAGCTCCGTTGATGCTCGATATGGTTCGCTTCACCGAACGTGAATGGCGACGCGGAAACAAGTCGGGCATTATGACCCATTTAAGTTCGTTTTACAAAAGCCCGATGCAGGCAACCACACCCGAATTCGAACGCCAGTATCAGCAACTGGAACAATGGGCCGACACGGTTGCGGAAGAAGCGTAGATCGCAGTTCTCAAATGATAGCGTCTTGCGTGCTGTTGGACTCAGTTCAATAAGACCGGGAGACGCTGCAGTAAACCCGGACACAGACTGGTTCGCATGAAAACCCTGCTTGCTTACTTTCAGTTGATGCGGCTGCCCGCTGTGTTTACAGCGATGTCGGATATCATTCTCGGCTTTTTGCTGACGCATGGATCATTTTCGCCTCCGATCTCGTTTGCGTTACTGCTGGTGGCATCGGCCAGCCTGTATCTCTCGGGAATGGTGTTCAACGATGTCTTCGACCGTAAGGTCGATGCCGAAGAACGTCCTTCACGCCCCATCCCTTCCGGCCGTATCTCGACTCAGAAAGCAGCAACGCTGGGCGGACTGCTGATGCTCGCCGGTGTCGGTGCAGCCCAGACAGTCGGCACACAGAGTCTGATCGTTGCCAGTCTGCTGGTGGTCGCCATCCTCAGCTACGACATGCTGTTGAAAAAAACATTCCTGGCGCCTCTGATGATGGGGCTCTGTCGATTTCTGAATGTCATGCTGGGCGCCAGTGCCGTCGCCCGGGAAATCAATCTCTGGGTCAAACCGCAGTTACGCATCGCAGCGGCACTCGGGCTGTTCATTGTCGGCCTGACGTGGTTTGCCCGTATGGAAGCGAAAGACAGCCATCGCGGCCACCTGGTCGGCGGACTGCTGGTGATCAATTCCGGCCTGGGTGCCTTAGCCTGGATGCTGGCCACCTATCCCTGGCCCCGCGAAACCAATCTATCGATGGTCCTGGCAGCATTAGGCGTTGTCGCGCTGACGATCAACCGCCGCCTGGTTCAGGCGATCCTCAATCCGGTTCCACGGAATGTCCAGATTGCTGTCAAAACCATGCTCGCTTCCTATGTGATGCTCAATGCCATTCTGGTCTTCGTCTGGACAGCAAACCCGCAATACGCCATCCTCACAGCGGCCCTCCTGCTGCCCACGATCCTGCTCTCACGCTGGATGTCGGTGACATAATCAGTCAGGCGAACATACCAGCGAGCGTGCGGGCTATTTCAGGAAATATTTCATTCCGGGTCTGAGAAGACTTATGATGTCGGCTGGAATCCCATTACCTGGTAACGGGCCAGTTCTACCGGGTCGGTCAGTTTGATGGCACAGATCGCACTGTAAGACAGCATCACCTTTCGTGCTCCCAGCGAGTCGGGTTTGTCCCGTTCGAACATCACGACCGAACTCGACAGCAGGTAATTCTGAAAGGGGATCGATTCCTGGTAGGTGGTGACCACAATTCCTTTTTTGGGAATCGCTGCCGGCCAGTTCTCCAGAATCGAACGCCAGCCTTCTGCACTATCCATAGTATTTCTCGTTATGTGAATGGTTGAAAAAACAGATCTGTGAAAGCGAAAGATAAATCTTCCACGCCAATTCAGCAAGAGGAACATTTTCAGAACGGAACGCGGCAGCGGTTTCCGACCGGCGGGGGACACGTTATGATTTCCTGCAGTTGCTCCCGCCTCTCGTGTCACTCTTGCTGAGATCGTTTTCGACATTGCTGAGCCCCGAATTAAAACAGAAACCAGCGGCGATTGGTTTTCGTGAATTTATAGCCTTGATGGCTTTGATGCAGTCACTGGTGGCACTTTCCATCGACGCCATGCTGCCCGCCCTCACCGAGATCGGCAAAGAACTGGGAGCATCACAGGCCAACGACAGTCAGTTGATCGTCTCGTTCCTGTTTCTGGGGCTGGCCTTCGGTCAGGGAATCTACGGTCCGCTTTCTGATACCACGGGGCGAAAACCATCCCTGTATCTCGGATTTGCTCTGTTTCTGATCGGCGGACTGCTTTCCCTGTTTTCCACCGATCTGACAGTCATGCTGGCCGGTCGGTTTCTGCAGGGACTCGGTCTGGCGTCCCCACGCTGTGTGATTGTGGCGATCGTCCGGGATCAATATGAAGGCCCCGAAATGGCTCGCGTGATGTCATTCGTGATGACGATATTTATTTTCGTCCCCGCGATTGCCCCCACGCTGGGGCAGGCGATCCTGATGATCGCACACTGGCGGGCCATCTTTGCGGCTCTGTTAGCCTGTGGAATATTTACACTGGTCTGGCTGGCAACCCGCCTGCCGGAGACGCTGCCGATAGAACGGCGGATTCCCTTTTCGTTCAGACGAATCAAACTCGCGATACAGGAAGTCTGTACGCATCGGGTCTCCATTGGCTATACCATTTCACTGGGGCTCATCTCCAGCGCGTTCCTGGGCTACTTAAGTTCGTCACAGCAGATCTTTCAGAAACAATACCAGCTGGGAACGCTGTTTCCCCTGTACTTCGCGATCCTGGCACTCTGTATCGGCGGGGCTTCCTTTGCGAATGGCAGACTGGTCATGCGGTTCGGCATGCAGAATCTGTCCCGCTGGTCCAAGCGGATTTCCACGGTTCTCTCCCTGCTGTTTTTTATGTATGTACTCTCCGTCGGCGGTCTGCCTCCGTTGTGGACTTTGATGGCCTACATGATGGTGACTCTCTTCTGTTTCGGTATCATGTATGGAAATTTGAATGCGATGGCGATGGAACCGCTGGGACATATCGCCGGCGTCGGTGCTGCGGTGATGGGAGCGCTCTCCACACTGATCTCCGTTCCCTGCGGCATTCTGATCGGTCTGAGTTATAACGGCACTGTGATTCCCGTGATCAGCGGGTTTACCATTTCCGGAATCCTGATCGTCGTCGTAATGCACTGGATTGAATCCGCTCCTGCGAAAGACCTCATCAATTCTAATTATTCAGAGTGACATCTTGACGGGGCGCACTGGTTAAATTCGCCGATCGATTATGATAAATTGCACAGACAGGTCGTCTCACGATATCAAGCAGATGGCCTCTACAACACATGAGATGAATTCAATCGTCCTTTAACATTTCAGATACGGATTTGAGAGATGGGTTATCAGTTCAAACTACAGGAGTCCCTGGCGTCAGGTGTCCGTCGAATTGCCGGCGAACAGTTGAGCCAGGCAATTCAGGTTCTGCAGGATCCGGAACAGAATCGGCATTACGCCATCCATGAAGTCCGCAAACGCTTCAAGAAACTGCGGGGACTGGTTCGCCTCGTTCGCAGCGGACTGGGGGAAGAGTACACTGCCATCAATGTCTGGTATCGCGATGTCGGCCGACGCCTCTCGCGGATTCGCGATGCCGAATCTCTGCTGGAATCGCTGCAGGCATTGCAGGAGCGTTTTCCTGACTCCGCCTATACAGAGTTGTTCGCAGAATTCGAAAAGCGCTTTCAGGAACGAAAACAGAAAGTCGTTGAGGAATGGACTGACCTCGATCAGGAACTGGAACAGCTCTCCGCAGAATTGCAGCAGGCAAAGCAACGGGTGGAGAACTGGAAGATCAAAGGGGCTGCCACCAAAATTCTCAAAGCAGATCTGCGTCGCACTTATGAACGCGGTGCGGTCGCGTTGGCTCAACTGCATCAGAGTCCGAACGATGAGCTCTTTCACGAATGTCGCAAACGCAGCAAATATCACCTGTATCATATTCGCCTGCTCAACAATGTCTGGCCGACAATTCTCTCGGCTCGCGAGGCGGAACTGGATGAACTCAATGATTACCTGGGGGACGATCACGATCTGGCAGTGATGACGCAGGTTATCACGGGAAAACCCGAAGCGTTCGGCACATCCGCTGATGTCGAACAGTTATTGACGCTCATTCGCCAGCAGAGAAACGAACTGCAGTCAGCGGGACTCAAACTGGCAGATCGCATCTTTGCGGAAAAACCCAAAGCGTTCGCGCATCGGATTAAAAACTACTGGAAGCTCTGGAAAAAAGATCGTACCAGTTGAGCACTGCTGCGGACTGTTCAGCGATCAGATTCGACTTGACCCGCCCACGCCGATCTCGAAACTACCTGCTTATGCGTCGCGCGCGTTGCCCCGTTTCCTGACAGGGTACACGCAGCAGGCCTGAGAATCTGATCATCTTAAAACCTCCTTGTTTCAGACCGTTTTTGTTGATTATTAAGCAAAACCGTTCACAACGTACACTCATGTTCGAGACCCGATCAGACACTTAACTGACGCTTACACACACTCGAAAATCACTTTCTTCCTTCGAACTCACACTTCTTCGCACTTAGCACTCTGGTGAGCCTGATTGAGACAGCAATGGGGTTGAAGCAGCGGCGACCATCACTGGTGATGTGTCGTCTCCTGTCTTTCACCAGGGCTGCCGCCATCAGACTGCGAAAAGCAGCAGACGCCCGATCGAAATTTTATCAGAAATCATCATACGACCCGAGATGAACATTCGGCATCTCGGCTCACTGCCTGGCCGGGATTCGCAGCAGCGAAATCAGCAGTCCCCGTTTCTGTCCCTGCACTTCGGCGATTTCGGGCAGATGCCCGCAGACTTCGAACCCGAACTTTTCATTCAGATGCCGCGTCCCCTCGTTGTGATCAAAGTGCATGCCGACCAGCGTCGTGATGCCGAGCGCCGGGCAGGCGTCGATCATCTTCTGCAGCAGAAACGTGCCCAGTCCCTGCTTCTGATGGGCACTGGACAGGTACAGACTGACTTCCGCCGTCTTGTCATACGCGGGGCGACCGGCATAAAACGAAGTCACATAGATGCAGCCCACGATCTGGCCGGCTTCGTTTTCCGCGACCCAGATCGGCCGTTTCTCCGGCGAGAACTGTGCAAACCAGGGGAGCCGACTCTCGACAGTAATCGGCCGCGTATCCGCCGTCGCGGTCCCGGCGGGGATCGACTCATTGTAGATGTCCACAATCGCAGGCAGATCGTCCAGGGTAGCATCACGGGTGGTGATCATGTTTTTCTAAATCCGGAGAGAAGGAGAATCGCACACGCTATCGAAGCGAGCATGTTCGTGTGCTTTCATGTTTTGCGTGGTAAAAAAATCAAAGAATCTAATGCAATGGCTCCTGTATTCACTGCTCGAAAAAGTATACTACAACTCACAAACAGAACGTAGCCACGACGTCTGTCGGCAGCAAATTTCGATATAGAAACATCACGCTATAAAAACAGAGAGAACTCAGATGATCAACGACCTGCGGGAGCTGCAGTTTCACCGCCTGGAAGACGCCGTCGCCGAAGTCGAGTCACTGCTGCAGACCGGTTACACGCAGCGGGGCAAGTGGAATCTGGCCCAGGTCTGTCGCCACTTGACCCTGGTGCAGGATCCGGGTGTGGACGGCTATCCGCTCTGGCTCTCCCTGTTTGCACCGCTGCGACCGCTGATGCGACGCATTCTGTTACCCCGCCTGCTGAAAGGCGATTCCCCACAGGGCATTCCCACGTCTCCAATTTTTGTCCCGTCCGGTGATCTGGATGACGCGAAAGAAGCAGAAAAATTCTTAGTGAGCGTGACCCGCTACAAAGCCCATCCGGGACCTTATGCGCCGCATCCCGGTTTCGGCCGCCTCGATCCCGAAACCCTGGAAAAAGTTTACACCACCCACGCCGCCCATCACCTGCGGTTTCTGGAACCATGTGGGAAGGATGGGGAAGAAATTTAAGAGTGATTACAAGTCTAAAGCTGTTCTCAGGCAATGATCGATCTGCTTCATAGTCGTAGCGGTAAGAGAACCAATCACTTTAGCGATATGCTGTTGACGAATTGTATAAATGTTGGAGCAGTTGATGACCGAGGGGCGGCGGAGTCCCGATTGTTGCCAGTCCGGATGCTGCTGGTCGATCAGAAGTTGTGTGTTTTCTATACTACGGCGAATGGTTGTCGTCACTTGCACAACAATCGTATTTGACATACGAGTATTGTCTCTGTTGTTTTGGACAACAAGCGCAGGTCGAACGCCTGCAGAAGGAATTGTAGAGCGAAAATCGACTATGACCAGACTACTTCTCATTGAGATATTCTAGATACTGATCAGGGTTTTCGTCATCGAGGGCTTCGATTACCGCCCCATAGGTTTCCTCAGTGTCGCGGATTTCCTGGAGCTTCTCGAATAGATCTTCTCGGATCAGGATACAGTCCAGCTCGCCGACTTTGATGGAAACTTTTTCACCGCGGGAAATGGCTTCTGATTGTGCTTGAGTCAGTTTCATCTTTACCTCCTTTTGAATTGTTACGTCTGAAATAGAGAGAGGCAAGAATATTTAGCGACAAAAGTGTAAATCTGCACATTTTGATAGCGGTCTGAGCTTTTCCTGAAAACCATACAGAATAAGCTTTATCATCCACGTATCTGCCCCAGCATTTTGCGGGCGGCTTGGCCCAGCATTACGGTATCCACGCCGACGGTGATCAGGGTGAAGCCTTTTTCGATGTAGGGTTTGACGGCGTCGACCGTCACGCCGAAAATGCCGAGCGGGATGTTGTTTTTCTTACAGACTTCGGTGACGTGATCAATCGCGCCGGTCACTTCGGGGTGATCGATTTCGCCGATGCGTTTCAGGCTGGCGGACAGGTCATACGGTCCAATCAGAACGGCATCAACGCCGGGGACCTGGGCGATGTCTTCCATTGCATTCACCGCGTTGATATGCTCGGCTTGAACGACGACCGTGGTTTCTGCGTTCGCTTTCGCCAGGTAATCATCGAAGCTGAAACCGTATCCGTGGGCGCGACCCAGGCCGACGCCACGCGTGCCCTCGGGTGAGTAGCGGGACCAGGAGACGATCTGTTCGGCCTGTTCTGCGGAATTGACCTGTGGCGCGATGATCCCGGCGGCGCCGATGTCGAGGGCTTTCTTGATCGAGACTTCTTCGGGTGCCTGCAGACGGACCAGGCTGGGCAGGCGATTCCCCACGCGGCCGATGATCGCCTGCAGGTCAGAGGGAGAAAAGGTGCTGTGCTCAGCGTCCAGGAACAGCCAGTCGTAACCCGCTGCGGCTAAAATCTCGGCGACTTCCGGGCTGGAGAGAGTGACCATTGGTGAGATCAGCAGCTGACCCTGTTTGAGTTGCGAGCGGAAATTGTCTGGTAAATTGACTGGTAAATTGTCTGGCACGGCTTTGTCCTTTATCTGTAGTCAGGAATGCAAGCGGGAACTGTCATCAGCGAAGAATCAACGGCCTGCGATTGTGTCCGGCTGAAGCCTGCGGTATCCTGAATCCTGAACGTTCTTACCAGAAACTCATACCTGATTTCGGGAAACTGCAAATGCGCCGACCTGTTCTTTTCACACCTTGCTGTTTTTTCGCCTGTCTGATGACGGTTTTCATCGTAGCCCCTCTGACAGCGGATGACAAGAAAACCGAGCCGACCAATGCTGCCGAGGCGGCTGAGAAGAAAGCCGAACAGGAAGCGGTCCTCAATAAAAAGTTCGCCGACTGGAAAGCAACGCTGTCTCCCGAACAGCAGGCCTGGGAAACCGTCCTCGAAGAAAACCTGGGTGGCTTCTATCTGCCGATCTACAAAAAACAGAAGGTGGCAGGTCAGGTGACTGCCTGGGATTTTGTCGCCGACGACCCAAAGCTGCCGCGCGTGCTGTTGATTGGGGATTCCGTTTCACGGGGTTACACACAGGCGGCCCGCAAGGCATTGAAAGGCAAAGCCAACGTGCATCGTGCGCCGGCCAACTGTGGACCGACGGCCATGGGATTGAAAAAACTGGATGTCTGGCTGGGGGATGGCAACTGGGATGTGATTCACTTCAACTTCGGCATTCACGACCGCCGCACACCGGCTGCCGAATATGAACAGCGGCTGGACGAGATTGTCAAACGTCTCAAGAAAACGGGCGCGACGGTCGTCTGGGCCAGCAGCACGCCGATCCCTGCTGACTGGAAAGAGGGGCCGGAAATGAAAACCAAACTGGAAGAGAAGAACGAGATTGCCGCGAAAGTGATGCAGGCCAACGGCGTGGAAATCGACGACCTATATTCTTTCATCCTGCCGCATCTGGCAGAAATACAAAATCCCAAAGACGTGCATTTCAACGGCAAAGGCTACGACATGCTGGGCCAGCAGGTCGCGAAGCATATTGAAGGCACGCTGAAAAAACGGGATCAGAAATAGAGACAGGCTTGACCTGATTTGAATGAAATTTCTGACTCGGATTTATCTAAAGCATTCGCGAGAGTGAGCTGCGACCTCCTGCTCGCTGCGCTCGGCTCGAATTTTATTAGGGCCCACCCGTTATTTTAGATGCATCGGGAGTCTTTCACTGGTGTTGCACCAGCACCGTCGGACAAGCCGAGCGGTGGCACACGGGCGCCTGATCCGGTAGCACACATTGCAATTACTATAGAGGCTTCTGCGTGTCCCTGTTGGGTGGCACCGAATGCAATTCGGTGTTGTCGCAGACAACAGGAGGTGGCAGTGTGTCTGCTGATTGGTGAGGAAGTGTACCTCATTGTGTCTGTTGTTAAACATCGGCTGCCCGATTCTTAAAGGGAACGTAGTAGCTGCGACCTCCTGCTCGCTGCGCTCGGCCCGAATTTTATTCGGGCCCACCCATTTTTTAGCTCTGCACTACGACAGCAGCCAGTAGCCGATGCCGGCGATCAGGCAGATGCCAGCGAGGACGGAGGCGGCGATGAGCATCGGTTTGTTTTTCTTCTGCTTGACGTACTGGTTGGGTGAGGCGACGCGAAAGTGGTAACTGGCTGCCAGGGAGAGCGTGTTGCCGGGGAAGAGGATCTGTTCCTGAACGCGTTTGCCTTCGACTTCGGTGCCGTTTTTGCTTTTGAGATCGGTGACCACCCAGCCAGTGTTCTCAAAGTGGAAGGCGCAGTGTTCTCCCGAGATGCCTGGCCGATCCAGCTGGATATCACAGCCGGCGTTGCGGCCTAATACCACCCGTTGTTTCGCGATGGGAAACCGCTGCTTGTTATCGAGGTCAATCAGGTCGATGGGTTGCAGGATGCCGGTCATGGCGCTGCTGGCTTTTTCTGCCATTGCGTCTGTCGATTCCGTCGGAACCGAATGCCGCAGGATACCGCTCTTGGAAATGTCCGATTCGCCGCGGGTCAGCCGTTCGATGCCGTCTGATTTTTTCTTGGCCATTTCTGCGACATGGCTGGCGGTCGCGATGCGGGAGGAAAGTTGAGGTTTGACGATACTGGACTGGGCGATGGCGCTGCGGGCTTTTGCCTGTTCCACGCGTTGTGAGACGATTTTATTAAAGCGGAATTCGATCGGGGTGCGTTTCGCAAAAGGTTGCAGTGCGGCGGAGACCTCGGTCATTGTCTGAAAGCGGTCAGCGGGCTGTTTGGCCATCATCTTTTCCACAATCGCCACCACTTCAGCGGGCACTTTGGGGGCGATTTCGGAAATCGGTTTTGGCGACTGTTCACGGTGTGCCTGGATTTTCTGTGACGCGGTTCCGGTGGGGAAGGGGAGTTTGCCGGTCAGCAGGAAATACATCGTACAACCCAGGCTGTAGATGTCGGTCCGCGCATCGGCAGACTGCCCATCCTTTGATTGTTCGGGGGCAATGTATTCGGGGGTTCCCACGCAACCATGGCCAAAGATCATCGCCAGCGAAAATTCAGCTTCGGGATGATCCTTGAGCAGTGCCAGACCGAAGTCGAGCACTTTCACATAACCGTCCGAGTCGATGATCAGGTTTTCGGGCTTGAGATCGCGGTGGATAATTTCCGACTCGTGAGCAACCTGCAGTCCCCGGGCGGCTTGGGAGATCACATCACACACCTGGGGCGTAGGCAGAGATTTCTGCTTGAGCAGGACCAGTTCCAGCAGGCTGATCCCTTTAACGAACTCCATGGCGATGTAACAGACGGCACCTGTTTCTTCATAATTGATCGTCCGCACGACATGCGGATGTTGCAGCCTGGCGCCAGCTGTTGCTTCCAGTTTCAGACGCGTCATCATGCCGGCATCGTTGCGGCATTTTTCATTGAGCACCTTCAACGCCACCGGGGCCTGCGTTTCTTTGTCTTCCGCCAGATACAGACTGCCCATCCCTCCAAAACCGAGGACTTCGAGAATTTTGTAGCGGTCGATGTAAAAGCCACGTGTGCGACCCGACAGCAGGCGCTCGCCCTGGTAACGCGTCAGAACTTTCGCGGTGACCAGTCGCTGGGCGGCTTCTTTGGGGGAACCGGCGTTTTCCAGTTCGTGCTGCGCAATGAGAGTACGAACCTCGTCCGCAGAGAGCAGGTGGCTCTCTCGTAAGAGATTCAGGAATGTCTCAATATCTGGCGGCTTAGGCATAACACCCTGTAGTCGGCTATGTAATAAGAAACGTTCCTCATTATATACAAATGCAAAGCATTTTGGTAGCAGATTCTATCAGGGAATCTGGAGATCGGAATTTTGATCATCAACGGAAAGGGAACTTTGAAAAGCAGGCGACCGCGGCGCGTTTATCAGGCAAGCGTGAATATGAGCAGCGCGAAAACGGCAGACAGCGCCACGCGCGTACCGATCTGCCTGCCGAATCGTCGCAGCGCGGCGAGTCCTCTGCCGGTCTGATCCATTCTCAGCCTGTGAAAGCGTTATCAAGCCGACGGGCATGCCACTGATTTATTTCGTCATCTGGTAATCCAGCGTGAACTGGTGCTGGTCGCGCGCGGGAACAATTTTTGTTGATTCGCACAGCTGTTTCCTGACAGGGTTCCAGGTCCGGACTTCGATCTTGTTCTGCGCGGGAATAAATCGCATCAGGCGAAATCCTTCTGCGCCGTAATCGGACAGCAGTTCGTGTACGGTATTGCCGTGTTTCCCTTTGACGGTCTGGCGAAACGCCTGTGTACGGCTCTGGTCGCCACAGCAGATCAGAAAGATGTTTTTGTGGTGACTGAAACATTTTTCCCACATCTGCTGCGAAGTATTGCCGTTCGCACCATGGCATTTTTTCCAGACCATGCGGCCTTTGGGGGCATCGAAATAATCGCGTGGTTCTTTGGGATGCTCCAGCGGTCCCAGGTCCATGTGAGTCGTGATAATGGCTCTGCGGTCCGCATGCTGTTTGAGTACCTGGTCGGCCCAGGCCAAGACTTGATCGGGCGCATTGCATTCCAGGTGCAGAATGAGGAAGTCCATGCCTGCTGCGGAGAAGAGTTGAAAGCTGTTCGCGTTGTTGCCCGAGATTTCCGGCTTCCCGCTGGCGGGTTCAAAACAGCCCCCATACCAGTCGAATTCCGTGAACCGCGACTTGGGAAAATACTTCTGAAACAGTGAGGAATCTCCTGTCTTTCCCACCATGTCATGGTTGCCGACGCTGATGCCATAAGGAACTTTTCCATGCAGGCGGTTCATGCACTGCTGCGCGACTTTCCATTGTTCGTCATTATTAATATCGACGATGTCGCCGACATGGCTGACGAACACAATTTTCTGCCGATCCAGCTCGTCGATGATGCAGTCAGTAATCGCGGTAAAGACCGGGTTCGAAGTCGGACGATCGGCGTGTGACTTCCGATTGGTACCCCGTCCCTGGAATTGCTGCGTATCAGGGATGACAGCGATGCTGAAACTTCCCTGTTCAGCGGGAGGCAGTTCCCCGGCAGCGAGGGAGCATAGTGAAGCAGCAGTCATCATAAGCATCGTCGTCAGAATCGTAACAAATTTCATGGGACATTCATTTCTACGTAAAGCGCGGGGGATATGATATTATCGTGGAAGCAGCCAGAATTATAAAGGGAACTCGATTTTTACATTCGGGTTCGCCGACTTCAAGTCGTCGAACGCCGTCTGTTGCAGATCCGTTTCTGAAGCGTCTACCCGTTTGAGTTTGCTCAAACTGGCCAGCGTGGCAATAACTTCGGGGCTGGTTTGCTGCGGAAGCTTGACGGCAATGACTTCGCCGGCTTCATCGAGGACTATCTCGGCACCGCTCTCGTTGAGCTGCGCGACCGCCTGTTCCACCTGTGCGGCAGGTTGACTGGCGGCCAGATCCTGGGAAGAGGAACAGCCGCTGTTCAAAAATAGAATGGAAACGATGCAGAACAGTGATGCAATGCCAGAGTTCGATCTGCTTGCGTTCTCTCGATTAGTAAATTTTAAAACATTCATGGTCGTAAATTGCCTTTTGAATATCTGGATTGGAAGTCAGCTGCAGGACGACCGTCGTTTGTCCTCCTGCAGTGAACTTGGAAACAGGGTTTCTACCTCGCCTAGAAATCGCCGATGACTTCGCCATCCGCGCGACTGCCCAGGTAGGAATAAATGGTACGACTCATGTTTTCACTCAGGAAGCGTACAGAACCATCCATCAGCAGGAACTGGGCCCCGCCGACATGCATGCTGCCGAAGGCGACTTCGTTGGTCGTATTCATGGGGACGTCTGTACTGGCTACATATTCGGAGTACTCGCGGGGGGCACCATCCCAGCCGCCGATGGAGGTGGAGCCGATATAGAAGTGATCTTTGAATTCATCGAAGTTATTGACACATTCGCCGACGCCAATCGTGTTGGAAGTGCCATCAGTAATGTCGCGCATCCGGATGGAGCTGTTGAGGAAGAAGAGACCGTCGGCGTCGGTCACATTGGCTTCACTGTCCGAACCGCGGGTCCCTGAGAAGCAGGCGAGATAAGAAGTGGGAACGCGGGCATCAATGCCATCATGGTTGCGATGGCTGACGGTGGTGTCTGAGGGGCAGCGATAGGCGCTGAGATACGTTGCACAGGCGTCTTCATTCGCACCGGTGCCCCAGTCCGCGTTGAAATCGAGTGTGTTATACAGGTTTGCCTGATCGATGCCGGGCAGAATCGAACCGCTCCAGCCCAGTCCGCCATTGCCGGAGGC
This sequence comes from uncultured Gimesia sp., assembly GCF_963972345.1. NCBI lineage: Bacteria > Pseudomonadati > Planctomycetota > Planctomycetia > Planctomycetales > Planctomycetaceae > Gimesia > uncultured Gimesia sp. The sequence continues at coordinate 13,398 of NZ_CAXAVM010000043.1, forward strand.
ACCGTTGGCAACGACCAGGTCCACGTTGAAGCCGGGGGGCAGGATGCGGTAGGTGTCATGGTAATTGTGAATGGCCAGCCCCATCTGTTTCAGATTGTTTTTGCATTCAGAGCGGCGGGCCGCTTCACGTGCCTGTTGGACTGCGGGCAGAAGCAGCGCAATCAGAATGGCGATAATGGCGATCACGACGAGTAATTCAATCAACGTGAAGCCGCGGTTAGATCGAATACGGGAGTGGAGTTTCATGGTTCATCTCACTTGGGATAATAACAGGGTTTGTCGTGTTCCGGTTACAGGACCCGGAACAGGTTTCAGTTGTCTCTATTTGTTGTCTCTTTTTCAGAAGCGCAGTTTTCATTCCTCCGCGGCGACCAGGATCCGAATCTGGTCTCGTCCAATGCCGCCACCTCCACGCTGGCTCCAGGCCACATACAGTTGTTTCCCGGAAGGGGAAAGTTCGGTTTTGTCACCGCGATCGATGCCGCGTCCGCTCCGGCCGAACTCCTGGTTGTCGTAGGCAATCTCAGTGCGACCAAAAGTCTGATCGGTGGCATATAAATCCGGATCGGTTTTGAGTCCTCCCAGCACGGGATGCCGAAAATGGATCGTGCCATGGACGGCGACTTTGGGGTGAGCTTTACCTGCGGCATCTTTATGGGGGCCGTCCAGGTGCAGCAGAAAAACATTGACCTTGGTGCCTTTGGGAATGGTTCGTCTCTGCTCAGGCTGTGCTTCCGCTTGCTCTGTAGCTGGGATTTTCCAGAGGGTGACATCTTCCTGCAGTACCAGGTTTTTGTGTTCCTGAAACAGATACAGATGCTGGCTGCTGCAGCACTCGCCGGCGCCCAGTTGGCCAGGCATTTCCTGTTGGTATTCAATCGCACCTGCAAGCGTGTCAATCTGCGCCTGAAAACGCAGCGCGCGGGAGAACCGGCTTTCATCTGTTTTGAGAGTCACCGCCGGACTGCCATCCCCTTTCCACTGCAGGGCCTGGCCAGCTGTGAGGAGATGGGTATCCCCTGTTGTCTGTTGATTCTGTTTTTCGGCGCAGACCACTTTCCCCTGGAAGACATGGGTTTCTGAAGAACCATCTTCTGCGACTCGTACTCCAAAACGTGTGCCGAGGTCGACGATGCGCTGCGAGGGAGTTTCCACGACAAAGCCGACAGCTGCGGACTGGACCTCTGCAGCCAGTGATCCTGAATATAGTCGGATACTGTTTTCGTGCAGCAGTTCAAACGCAGCCGGGCTCTCGAGGACGACTTCGGCACCGGAATTCATCAGCAGTCGGACGATTCCCTGTTGCAGCTGATAAGTACGCCCGGTGAACAGGTCTGCCTGTGACGACAGTTGCTGCGCAGCCTGGGTGACTATGGCATGATCAACCTCTTCGAGGATCGCGACCTGGGTATGAGGTACGGGCTGGATGGCGTACCAGGTGAAACAGGCTAAAACGGTGAAGGGCAGTACATAACAGACCGTCAGCAGCAGATAATGTGAGAATGGTTTTCGCGTGCGTGGCCGTTTTCTGACAGGGCGTGGCTGCTCGGGCAGTTGTGAAAACAGCTCCCACTGTTCCGGGACCAGGAACTCTTCTTCGAGGATCAGTTCTGCGTGCATGTCCATCAGGAATACGTACAGTTTTTGCGCTTCCAGATCTCCGCGGAGTCGTTCGGAGAGTTCTTTCAACTGGGCGCTGCTGGCGGTTTCATTCTGGACTTCGTAAATCAGTTTGATGAGGGCCCGCTGTTTACGCTGGAGCGATTTCATTGTGATTCCTCCGCGTTCATCTTTCGTTCAATACAACGAAACAGCAGATTGCGGATGCGATCCAGATGTCGATAGATTGTGCTCAAGGGCTGATCCATAATGCTGGCAGCTGTTTTGGCACCATGTTCCGATTCATAGATCAACTGCAGCAGGTAGAGATCCTTTTCCGGCAGCTGGCGTTTGCATTGCACGAGAAAGTCGCGGCGGATTTCCAGCAGTTCTTCACAGCGGGCGCGGGTGGAGGCGATCTGGTTCAGCAGCTGTTCGTCAAACAGGGCCGCGAATCGCTTTTTACGTTCCATCAGCCGCAGAACTTCGAGCCGGGCTATGCCACAGGCCCAGCGGGTGAAATTTCCATCCGACTGATATTCATCGAACTTGCGCCAGAGTACGAGGCTGGTTTCCTGCATGACTTCATCCGCATCGTTGCGGCAGGGAATCAGCGTCAGAATAAACCGGAAAATGCGGGAGTACGAGTTGGCGTACAGCCGCATGAACCGTTCGTCCTCCGCGGTCTTCTGGAGGGGTACAGTGTCCGTCTCTTTCGCTGATTTCGAATCGAATGTAGTTCGATTCGAAGTGGTAAAAATGTCAGAACGATCCATGAGAGTCTTCTGGGGGGTAACTGGCGAAAAAACAAACGCAGACTTTTAAGAACAAGCTTGCCTGCACCATATGTCCCGGCAGGCTTCAGAATATTCTCAATGGAATTTATGTTTTTCCTGGAACTTCTCCGGCAGGCAATATTGGTGGGTAGTCGCAGAATGAAAACTGGCTGGACGTCATGCAGAATATGAGCAGAAAAGCAGTGTAGAAGAACGCAAATTAATTTATACGGACCTGCGAATGAGTTGCGGGAAATCAATGGAATCTTCACGGTCCATACATGCATTCTTAACGATCGTAGCCAGATGTAACCTGTTCAAATTTCTGTCGGGCTGCCCGGACTCCAGTAAACGGGGAGGACAGAATCAGAGAAACACTGGTTCCCGGAAATGCGATTCATGAGGATCCTGATTCGACGGAGGCAAGGCTGCTACGTACCGCGATCCCGGTACAACGTTCAGAAGTGGGGGAGTGAACCGCGCAGGGAATTGCCGCGATTGGGAACCCGTAAGCGCGCTGGAACGAGAGTGCTGTGATGAAGTCAGTAACAGCGTGGCAGGCAGGTTTACTGATTCATGGTTTTTTTCTTATTGGCTTCGTGTTTGGCGATCCATTTTTCCGGGTCGGCATCAAAGGCTTTGCGGCAGCCACTGCAACAGACCCAGAAAGATTTGCCCTGGTAGTTGACCTGGGTCGTTCCCAGGCCGCCTGAAATGACGCAGGTTTTGTCGCCGTAATCCGAGTCGCTTTTGGCGAACGAAGTTCCCTTGCGGCGTGTGGTAATGGTGTCGACACGCGCGTAGCTGTCGCCCCGCAGATCATAGAGTTCAAACAGGTAGCGGTTATTGTTCTGCTGATTGAGGATGATCTGGGCGTGTTTCTTTTCATCGGGAGGGTCCACCAGGGCCAGGCTGAGTTTATAGGTGGAATGCATCACGTTCGGATCATCATCGCCGGGAACCTTTTCCACGGGGACAGAGAATTCTCCTTCGTAAACCTGTTTGTCTCCGGCTTTGTTGGTGATCGTCAACTGATACTTCTGTTTGTCAGCCAGGTATGTCAGGCGGGCATTTTCATAGTAGCGGCTTTTATCTGCCTGCATGACGAGCGCCGGCTGCTGCGGATTGGTCTGCAGGTCCCAGACCCAGTCCAGTGTTTCCACCGAACTGAAGCCATCGGTTTTTTTGAAGGTGATTCCGCCCCAGTCGCCGAGCATGATCTGCAAGGGCTTCAATGCTTCCAGCACGTTATCGAATTTCTGTTCATCCGGAACGTCTGCCTGCGTGCCTGGTGTGGACGAGTTGCTGCCCAGTGTGATGGGTTCAAACCGCCGCGCCGGCTTGTTATTTGATTTGGCAGGAGTCGAGTTGCTGTCTTCCATTTCGAGAGGTTCCCCGGCTCCCAGATCGACGCCACTTCCGCCCAGGTCGACCGTGACCGGTTCCTGAGGAGCATCGGCAGAACCGCAGCCAGGGCAGCAGGCCAGTAACAAGGTACAGAGGGTAACCGGAAACAACGGACGCAGATTCATATCGACTCACTCCCGAAGAGAATTTCTATTTGCACGAAAAACGCGGCTGGTTTCACAGGTGAAACCGGCAGGTTTTATCTATGGGACAGTATAACAGTCTGTTCACGTTTGTGTCACGGTGAATTCAGTTCTTATAAAATTTGTGCAATCGGGTAGCGGTCCTTTGTGTCTCGTCAGGATCGAGAGTACAATCGTTCGCTTAACGCTCAACTTAGAGATATTCGTTAGAAGTGAGGGCCGTCAATGAGTACCGCACCATCGAACGACACGGAGTCAATGCAGCTTGACCCTGTCTTTTTAAACTCGAAACGTGAAGCCTGGATCATTCTGGGATTATGGGTGGCCGCATTATTGTGGTCCGTCCCTTACTGTTACTTCAACGGCTTTCAAACCGGACTTGATCCGGAGACCATTGAAACCACGATGGGGATTCCCAGCTGGGTTTTCTGGGGGATTGCTTTTCCCTGGGTGGTCGCTGACCTGTTTACGATCTGGTTCTGCCTGTTCTACATGAAAGAAGACGACCTCGGCGTCGCTCATGAAGGCGAAGATCTTGCCGAAGAAATTGCAGAGATGCATGCAGCAGACAGTGATGCAACGACCGGGGGGAATAAGTCTTGAATCTTCTATCTACCACGAATATCAGCCTGACTAACCTGTTTGCCGCGACCAGCACGAATGCGGCGCTCGTCTCCTTCCTGGTCTACACGGCTGCGGTTTTTGTGATCGCGGCTTTGTCCAATCGCCTGCTCAAAAGCAAAAGCTTTCTCAGTGAATACTTTCTGGGAAGTCGGGGCCTGGGAGTCTGGGCGTTTGCGTTGACATTTGCCGCCACCAGCAGTTCCGGCGGGAGTTTTACCGGTTTTCCTTCCAAGATTTATTCGCATGGCTGGATCCTGGCGCTCTGGATCGGCAGTTACATGGTGGTTCCCATCTGTACGATGGGCCTGATCGGCAAACGTCTGAATCAGGTGGCACGCCGCTCCGGTTCGATCACCGTACCGGATGTGATCCGCGACCGGTTTCACAGCCCGGTCTTAGGGCTGATGGCGGTTTCGCTGATCGTGTTTTTCATGTCGTTTAACCTGGTCGCCCAGTTCAAGGCGGGCAGCCTGATTTTGCAGACGTTGCTGGATGGTGTTACTATCTTTGAAAGTGCTGCCGACGGGCTGTCGCAGGCAGTGGCTGGTATTCCTTACGTATCAGAGTCGGAAAGCCCCGAATATTTATTGTGCCTGCTGGTCTTTGGTGTGGCCGTCATTCTTTATACCACCTATGGCGGTTTCCATGCGGTGGTCTGGACTGATGTGATGCAGGGGATCGTGATGGTCATTGGTGTGCTCATCATGCTGCCCTTAGCCATTTCGCAGGCAGGCGGTCTGGAAAATACCACGAAACTGATGGCGAAAATGACGCCGCCCCGGATATCGGACCCGGACAAGGGGGGGATCACATTGACCCTTGCTGAACCCGCGACGGAAATGATGCGTATTGAAGCGGGAACCTGGATCACCGATACACCGATCGACGATGATAAAACGCCTTTGTTATTTCGTGTCACAGTGGCGACTGAAATTGCCGAGGGTGAAACCACTGTCAACGAAGTCAAAGTGCTGCAGTTGACCACGCTGGATGATATTGAGCGGGTTCTGGCGCGTCGCGAAAGCGAAAAATTTCTGAATGATGTGAGCGTTTCCAATATCGATCTCAAGGCGTATGCCTATGGAGAAGCAGGCAGTCAGCAGGGAACCTATGTGGTCGGACCGGGACCCAGCCCCGGCAGTGACAGCGGGTTTTTGCCATTAAGCCTGGCGATTTCGTTCTTCTTCATGTGGGCGATTTCCGGGACCGGGCAGCCTGCCAACATGGTGCGTCTGATGGCGTTTCGTGATACCAAAACGCTGCAGCGTTCCATCTGTACGGTCGCCATTTATTACACGCTTATTTATTTCCCGCTGGTTTTAATCTTCTGTTGTGCCCGCGTATTACTGCCGGGGATGGAAGGAGATTCGGACCGGATCATGCCGGCAATGGCCGTGTACCTGACCGAACATATCGGCATGGGCTGGCTGGCGGGTCTGCTGGTGGCCGCTCCGTTTGCCGCGGTGATGTCGACCGTCGACAGTTTCCTGCTGCTGATTTCCTCGGCCTGGGTACGTGACGTGTATCAGCGGAATATCAATCCCGAAGCCAGTGAGAAAACGATCAAGAAGTTAAGTTACCTGGCGACCTTTGTCGTAGGGACCGCTGCGATGGTTGTTGCCATCAATCCTCCCCAGTTCCTGCAGGATATTATCGTCTACGTGGGCAGTGGGCTGGCTGCCAGCTTCCTGGCGGCGATTGTCTATGGCCTGTACTGGCGACGCATTAATGCGGCAGGCGCCATGGGCGCGATGCTGGGCGGTTTTTCCGTGCATCTGGCGATGTATGTAACCGGCTATTTCGTGAATGGCAGCTTTTTCAAACCTTACCAGCTGTTCGATTTTGATCCGATCATCATCGGCCTGTTTGTCTCGTTCATCTCCGGCTTTGTCGTCACGAAGCTGACAGCACCCCCGCCACAGGAACTCGTACACAAATACTTTTACACCACCAAGGCCGATTCCTGATTCCGGCAGTTTTTCCCGCTAACCTTTTTTTCAGAGGCTTATGCTATGGAATTTATCGACGCACACTCGCATGTCTGGACTCCGGATGTCAAAAAATATCCATTGGCGCCCGGCTATGAAGTTTCCGATATGAAGCCACCCAGCTTTACGGCTGAAGAACTGCAGGCGGAAATGAAGCCCGTCGGCGTGAACCGGGTCGTGTTGATTCAGATGTCATTTTATGGCTTTGATAACAGCTACATGCTGGACTGCATGGCAAAATATCCAGGCATGTTTTCCGGCGTGGCCGTCATCGATCAGAATGGCGATCAACCGACGCCGAAAATGCTGGAACTGAAAAAGAAGGGCGTGCGGGGATTTCGTATTCGTCCCCAGACGAAAAAAGTCGATGAATGGCTGGACGGGGAATGCATGGAAGAGATGTGGAGCACCGGCGCTAAAGAAGGCATGGCCATGTGCTGCCTGATGGATGCCGTCGGACTGCCCGCACTGGATAAAATGTGCCAGAAACATCGTGATACAACCGTGGTCATCGATCACCTGGCCCGCATTGGCGTGACCGGGGAAATCGATCCCAAAGAAGTCGACATGCTCTGCAAGATGGCAAAACATCCGAACGTGTATGTTAAAGTCTCTGCCTTTTATGCGCTGGGCAAAAAACAGATGCCTTACCACGATCTGCTGCCGCTGATCGAGAAAGTGTACCAGGCCTTCGGTGCCAACCGTCTGATGTGGGCTACTGACTGTCCTTACCAGGTGCAAGGCGATCATTCGTACCAGGCATCCATCGGTTTAGTCAGGAATGGATTGCCGTTCCTGTCTGGTATGGATAAAGAATGGATTCTGGAAAAGACGGCGGAAAAAGTCTTCTTCCAGGGTATTTAATATTTTAACTGCGATCAGGTCTGCTCATGGATGCATGCTATCAGATAGACGATACCAGCCAGATCATTTCTCCGGGAATGATCATCTTCAAGGATCTGCTTGAAGATAACTTACGAAAAATGATTGAGCTGGTGGGAGATCCTTCCCGGCTCCGTCCGCATTGTAAAACGCATAAGATGCGTGAGATCATTCAGCTGGAACTTTCGCTGGGCATTAAAAAGCATAAGGCAGCGACATTTGCGGAAGCCGAAATGCTGGCTGATACGGGAGTGAAAGATATCTGTCTGGCTTATAACCTGGTCGGCCCCAACATTGCCCGCGCTGTCGAATTCCGCAAACGCTGGCCCGATGTGTCCCTGCAGGTGACCGCCGATCACCCCGGCCCGATTGAACTGCTGGGTGAAGCGATGTCTGCTGCCGGGCTCGAAATCGAAGTTCTGCTCGATCTGAATACCGGGCAGAATCGAACCGGGCTGGCACCGGGAGAGACGGCGGTTGAGCTATACCAGATGATTGCCAATACGCCGGGCTTAATCGCCGCTGGCCTGCACGCTTACGATGGTCAGAATCATCAGGTTGATTTCAATGAACGGGAGATTGCCGTCAAAGAGGTTTGGAATCGCGTGAGTCGATTGCGGGATCAACTGGTGACGGAAGGACTCCCGGTTCCGCGGATCGTCGCGGGTGCGACCGGCTCGTTCCCCATCTTCGCCGGCATTGAGGATCCTGATATCGAAGTCTGTCCGGGGACCTGCGTGCTGCATGATGTCGGTTACGGAGAGCTGTTTCCCGATTTGAAATTCACCCCGGCAGCACTCGTGCTGACGCGCGTGATCAGCCGCCCTGATTCCGAACGCATCACGTTTGACCTGGGTTATAAAGCGATTGCTTCTGACCCGGCGATGGAAAATCGCTGCCGATTCCCGGATCTGCCGGATGCAAAACCGGTATTGCAGAATGAAGAGCACCTGGTGGTCATCAGTGATCGGGCTCCTGAATTTCAGCCCGGTGATGAACTGCTGGCGATTCCCCGGCATGTCTGCCCGACTTCGGCACTGCATAAATCGGTCACCATCGTCAGTGGCGGAAAAGTGGTTGACCACTGGAACGTGGCTGCACGCGACCGCTATATTACGGTCTGATCCCCCGACGAAACAGGGGCTGGAAATACACGAATACAATAAGGGCGCGGAGCTTCTCTCTGCGAAATGAGAACTCACCATGACTGACTTGCGACAATCAACGGGAATTCCGGAATTGGATACACTGCTCGCAGGCGGATTGCTGCCCGGCAAGCTGACCGTTGTGCTGGGCGCGACCGGGATCGGCAAAACACAGCTGGGTTTGCAGTTTGCCCAGGCGGGTCTGCAGCAGGAAGGACAGACCGGTGTACTGTTTGATATGGCAACCCGCGGCGATTCACAGAGCCACAGTGATTACGCCGAGCGGCTGTTCCAGTGGAAACTGCGGGAGCAGCTGGTGGAGACAGCCTTTGACCTGGATCAGATCTGGGATGCCGGGACGCGGACCGACTACCAGCATCTGTTTCGCCAGAGTGGCCGCCGGGTGACGCGCCGTGATATGGAACTGGATGAATGGAAAGAGTGGAAGCTGGAATTCGTCAAGAAACTGGATGCGGCGATTGCCTTTTTTTATTCGAACTTTGTGCATGGCGTGCGACGGGCGGTCATCGATGGCATTGAGCCGACCGATCGCCCCAGCGATTCGTTCCAGTTTCATGCGTTTGAATATGTCTATCACCAGATTCTGCGCAAAGAATATGACTGGGTGGCCCGCGATCTGTTCCGGGCACAGTTTCGCAGTCATCAGGCCCAGGTCGAACAGCATCAATATGATTTTCAGCAGATCGGCTGTCTGCTGCTGCTGACGACACATGAGGTCATGCTGGATGATCTGATCCAGCGTCCGATCGAAAGCGGCGATGTTCTTTCCAATGCAAATACCATCATTCTGATGGGGAAGATCAGGGAAGGGAACCGGATGAGCCGGGCCCTGCATATCGCCAAGCATCGAGGCAGTGCCGTCGATGAATCGCTGGTGCCGTATGAGATCCAGGAATCGGGTCTTAAGCTGTTGACATAACTATTGTGAAATGATGTGCCAGAGCGCCAACTGTAACGATTGCATGTCCCAATCGATGCGGCCCGGTCCTCATGGCCGGGGAGACGTTAAAGTAAGTAGCGCCCCCGTTTGAGGAGGGATTTACACTCTCATTTTTATTTGTCAACAACGCTACAACGGTTCCGATCGTTATTTCTGGAACAGTTGCCTTCGAGAATCGGAAAACTGGTTTTCCGTATCCAATTAGTGACCGTGTCTGCTTTCTCTCAAAGATAGATTTCGAGAGAAGAGAATCCCCCAAAGGGCTAATAGGCAACACAAAGAACTACAAAAGAAGGACGGTCATGTTAGTTGATAATTGTGCAGACCCTGTTGATCTTGCAGATCATTTTGTTCAACGTTTAGATCGCTTACACTCAGCTCCCAAAGTGGCGCAGCAGATCCTGCAGCTGACTCGCAATCCGGAAAGTCGCATCGATGAAATTGTGCGATGCATCGAGCATGACCCCGGCCTGGCAGCGAAAATTCTACAGGTAGTGAACTCGGCCAAGTATGGCGTCTCCCGACAGATCATCAGTATCAAACATGCGGTCTCTTACCTGGGAAAAGATGCCATCCGTATGCTGACCATCAGTTTTTCGATGGTGGAATCATTAACCCGCCGCAGCAAAGGTCGGATTTTTGCCGATTACTGGCAGCGGGCGCTGACGATTGCTTCCATTTCGTCCCATCTGGCAAATCATCATAAGTGCCTGAAAAATGATGAAGCCTATACGGCGGGCCTCCTGGCAGATGTCGGGATTCTGGTCTTCTCTCAGGTGGAACGTGAACAATACAGCCTGATTTATGAAAGCTATCCTCATGGCGAGCAGCTTCTGCTGGGGGAACAGCGGTACTTCGGATTCGATCATGCCGTACTGGGAGCCCGTCTGCTGCATCACTGGTCGTTGCCTCCTGAAATGGTCACAGCGATCGAACAGCATCACGGTACCGGACAGCATGGAGCCCCCCTGGGAATGGCCGTACGTACGGGCAGCCTTCTGGCGGGAAGTCTCTGGAATTGCAGTTCCGATGAGTATCTGGAAGCGGAAGAAATTCTGCAGACTTACTTTGACCTGAATGAAGAGCAGATCAACAGCATGATTGAATCCTGCAAACAGGATATCACCGAGAGCGCCACATTTTTTGGTGTGAACCTGGAAGGCTGATCTGCCAGCTTTCACAGGAGAAAAATCGAATCGAACGCGACGTCAAATGAACCGGGCCAGGGATTCAGAGAAACAACCTGGATAACATATATAGTATCTCACAATCAATGATAACCGGCCCCAATGGTCCGGGAGACATTATAAAAAACGGAGTGCCGACTAACGGTTCCGCTTTGATTTCGCGTTTTCTTTCTCATAAGCCTGTTTGAGCGCAGCGGTTAATTCTGTCTGGGTATAGATATAGGGAGTCGGCTTATTGAACCCCTGACCGTTTTGGGCTTTCGACAGGTAGTTCCCCAGGTTTTTGCCCCCTTTGGTGGTCGTCATATATTCAATCATCGTATAGCCGCCGGGCGAATTGATAAATTCCCGTATCCGACGCTTCCCGTAAGGCATGATCAGGATATGGTCGAGACGATCGTAGCCGCCGGGCATCTGGGCAATGCGACGCATGAAGATCGCCCCTTTGGGTGTACTGAGTTGAGCGGCCAGGAAATCGGTATCGGCGTGCAGTCGTTTGAGGATTTCGTTCTCCGCTTTGACTGACCAGCCAGCCTGTTGCAGTTCCCGAAAGAGGGGTTTGATTTGACCGCGTGTCAGCATATCCCCGGATTTGTAGCCTTTGCGATCCGTAAAATATTCCTCAATCATCTGCATCACTGCTTCCAGTGGGGGAACTTCTTTCTTTTCAGCCGACTCAGGAATGATTTCCGGAGACGGATCGGCAGCAGGCTTTTTGACATCCTGGGCAATTCCTTCGTGGACGGGCATCAGGCAAAACAGGATAGTGCCGGCACTGAACAGGACTCGAATGGCAGACATGGGTTTTCATCTTCCTCTCTGGTTGATGAGCGACCAGAAAAAGTCAATCTGACTGATCAAGGATTGTTTACGTTATCGGCCAGGTTCAGCTGATTGCGTCAGACTCAAAAAAAATGCTTGCTGAACAAGACTGCTACGACAACTTTACCACACTGTAGCAATGTGCCGCACTTTTTTGCGTCAAAAGTGTATAATCCTGCCTGTTCAAGCTATGTGTGTAAGAATAGGTAAAATAAATTGTCTGAAAGACAGGGTACGAACTTACCGAAAACTTTAGGGCTTATGATAAATATTTTAATTTTTTCGATTTTATTTCAAACTGGAATCGGGTTTGCTGCGTATAATCTGTCAGGAAGAATGTTGTTTGACACTATCGTGAGTTTGCAGGGCCTGTTGGTTTAATCAAAGGAATGTATCCCAAAGAAAGGAGTCCACTGATGTTAGTGCTCACAAGACGCAAGGATGAAGAGATCATTATTAACGACAATATCTCCATTAAGATCCTGTCAGTTAAGGGAAATCGGGTTCGACTGGGTGTTGAGGCACCTGATGATGTTTCAGTGAATCGCGCTGAAATTCGAAAACTGGTACATCAGTTCGAAGTCGAATGTGTCCCTGCTCAAAGTTGTGGTCTATAATCAACCAGGCTGGTCAATGAACTGTCAGGCAGTCCCGTCTATGATTGTCTGTTCAAGTTCAGGTCCTTCTACCCCGCCACAAAACAGGAAATGTTTCTGTTTCACGTTTCTTAAGCTGTTTCCAGAAGTAAACTGATACTGTTGCCGGGTTTATGACTTTTCAGGTCATGGTGCCTGTTTTGCGCCCGGCTTCCCTCGCTGCCTGATGCCGTTAGCGACTGGGGGACTGGATAAAGTGGAATATATTTTCCGATTACATTAAAGATGCCTGTTGTAGGGATCCGATAGATATAAGGGGGGATGTGTCTATCGAAACTCTTTGAGTTCGTTGCGTAGCGGTTTCAGTACCGAAACAGCAGCGGTTCAAGTCAGGTATCCAAATGATTTACGGCATGTACCTCTCAGCCCAAGGTGCCGAAGCGAATTCGGTCCGGCTTGATGTGCTTTCGAATAATATGGCCAATGCGAATACCACGTCATTTAAACGTGACGTTCCCATCTTTCGCATTAATCCTCCCCATGATCAGAATGAGGGGCCTCTCAATCCATTGCCCGGCGCGCTGGAAAATCATTCCGGCGGTATCTCTCTGGAATCCATTACAACCGACTTCGAACCCGGTTCGCTCATTCCTACCAACAGTGAGTTTGACCTGGCTTTAAAAGGGCCGGGCTTCTTTCAGGTCGGCAGCGCACAGGAGTCCTTTCTGACCCGAAACGGATCACTCTCGATTGATGGAAATCGACGACTGGTCACCGCCGATCATGGCATGCCCATCCTGACGACAGATGGCAGAGAGATCAAAGTTCCCGTCGAAGCCACCCACGTGGAAATAACCCCCGATGGTGTGGTCACTCCCTTTGATGCAGAAAATCAGCCGCTGGGGAATCTGGGGCAGCTGGCTGTCGTGATGCCGGGCTCCCTCGACGAACTCGTCAAAATCGGGAAGAACATGTACACAACAGAAGGACGTGTGAATCCGCTGAAAGGTCCGGCGAATATTGCACAGGGTTTTATTGAAGCATCCGGCACGAATTCCGTCGAGGAGATGATGGAACTGGTGACCTCATCCCGGATGTTTGAATCGAACATCAATATGATCAAGTTACAGGATGAATCGCTCGGACGGTTACTGCAAAGTATGCCACGGCGTTAAGCAAACAATTTTTTAAGATGACCTGTGTTCTTTTCAAGACAGGTCAGGGGAGTAAGGAGACAACCCATGGCAGTAAGAGCCCTGTATTCCAGTGCTTCGGGAATGGCTGCGAACAGCTTCAATCTCGATATCATTGCCAACAACCTGGCAAACTCCAGTACCACTGCGTACAAACAGAGTCGTGCCAATTTTGAAGACATTTTCTACGAGCATTTCAAGCTGCCGGGCGTGCAGGACAATCAGGGAAATCTCACGCCTACCGGAACCGCGCTGGGTATTGGTACCCGGGTGCAGAGTACCGAAGGCGATTTTGAACAGGGTTCGATTTTACCTACCAACGGCACCTATGATCTGGCGATTGTCGGCGATGGATTTTTCCGCGTGAATGACGGAACCCAGGACCTGTATACCCGTGCCGGAAACTTCTCTTTGAATGCCAATGGAAACCTGGTGATGGCGTCTGCCGACAAAGGTTACCAGCTCCAGCCGACCATTTCAATTCCCCAGGATGCGATCAATGTTTCCATCTCCGGCGATGGTGTGGTCAGTTATCAGCAGCAGGGATCGCCCCAGATTCAGACCGCCGGCAATATTCAGATCGCCCGTTTCATTAACAATCAGGGTCTGATGCGTCAGGGAGACAACCTGTTTACTGAGACCACCGGTTCGGGTCCGGCCCAGTTCGGTGATCCGGGTACGGAAGGCCGCGGCCAGGTGCGACAGGGATTTCTGGAGCAGTCCAACGTGGAACCGGTTCGAGAACTGGTTGAACTGATTAAAACCCAGCGTAACTTCGAACTCAACAGCCAGGTCGTGCAGGCCGCCGACCAGAGCCTGCAGACCGTGGCCAACCTGCGTCGTTTCTAAGCTGATCTGTTATTTTGCACAAAGTCGATTTTTCATGTTTCGTTTCTGTTTCAAATCGTGTTTGAGTTTCTCAATGCTGGTCTGCTGCTGTGTTGTCAGCCTGGACAGTCTGCAGGCAGAAATTCTGCGTCTGAAAGCGACCGCTGTGGTGAATACGTCTGTCGTACGCCTGGGTGATATCGCTGATGTACTGCACGCCGATCCGGAACAGATCACACGCATGCAGGGCATGATTCTGCAGCCGGCTCCTCCGCAGGGCCGAACCCAGGTCATTACCATCTCACAGATCCGGGGACGCCTGCAGGCCCTGGGTGTGGATTTAAGTCAACTGGAACTGACCGGCCGCAGCCAGGTGCAGGTCACTTCAAAAGAAGTCAATCAGGAACCACAGCAACAGGCGGTCACCACCCAGCAGGATCAGCAGCAGGCCGAACAGAAAGTTCAACAGGCCCTGACGGACTGGGTCAGAAGCAGCTACCCCAATTCAAAACAGTTTTCTCTCTCGGTCCGTCTGCCCCGTGATCATGTGCAGCAGGTACTTGATAACCGCGCTGACATGTTTCGCTTTGCCGGCCTGGATCAACTCGTGGAAACAGAGCAGGCCGTCGGGATGAAGCTGATTGATGCACAGGGCGAGTCTCATGAAATTCGCATTATCTGCCAGCTGAAACGGATCCCCGAGATTCTGGCAGCCAAATACACATTAAACAAAGGCACCGTGGTACGTGCCGATGATCTGGTCTGGATTCGACCGGAAAAAGATCAGACCGGCATGACCGATCCCCGCCTGGTAATTGGCAGAGAACTGACACGGACCGTGTACCAGTCCCACGTAATGCGGAGTCAGGATCTGGTGGAAGTACCCCTGATCCGTGACGGTGCAATTGTGACGGTTTACGCCCGACGCGGTGGGATTTCAGTTCGTCGTGAGATGCGGGCCCAGGGCACCGGTGGCATGGGGGATCCCATTACGCTGATCGCGCTGGAAGGCCGGGACCGACTGATGGCAACGGTGACCGGTTACAACCAGGCCGAAGTGAACTACCGCCCCGCCAATGAAGTTCAGCGGACCGCCGGAATTCAGTTTGTTTCCGGATCCTCTGAAGCATCCGACGGCATTCCTCAGTCCGGGAACATTCAAACCGCGGGCGGGTATGCCATTCGAAGAGGGGGAATTCGAAAATGAAAATAATCACACGAAACAGTGAGAGAATCTGTCAGCGCCACAGGCTGCTGGCAGTGTTACGGGAGGCGATTTCCCTGGGAAGTATCGTATTGTTTTGTTCGACTGTCGCGCTGGCGCAGGAACCCACAGCGCAGGGAACCGCGCAGGCCAATTCGAGCACTTCAATACGATCCTCCCAGGGTACTTCCGCAGCAGAAGAAAGCACAACTGAAGAAACAACACAGGCAGCGGGGCCTGACGAAAAGCAGGGCCCACGCGTTCCCCGGCTGGCGTCAGCACAGATCAACGAGTTCGGCTTTCAGACCGAAGCATTACAGCTGACAGAGTCCCTGGCAAATACCTTTGGCCAGGGAGACCTTTATACGAATTCACCCAAGCCGGCTCTGATCAGAGATTATTCACTGATTTATGTACCGGCCCCTGAACCGATTGTCGTGAAGATCCATGATATTATTACAATCATGGTGGATGAAAAATCCAGTGTGACCGTGGATTCCCGCTTCAACCGGAATCGAACCGAAACACTGAAAGCGGAGCTCAAGGAGTTCATGCGGATCGATGCTGCAGGCAACCTGGCGCCCGCGGCTTTGAACAGCCCGAAAATTGATACCCAGCTGCAGGGGCGTCTGCAGAGTACCGGCCAGTTAGCGGACCGTGAAGGGATTCAGTATCGGATTGCTGCCATCGTGGTGGATATCCGTCCGAACGGCAACCTGATTCTGGAAGCCCGCAAAAGCATTCGCACCAATCATGATGTCTGGGAATATCGTCTGACGGGCGAAATTCGCAGTAAGGATGTCAACCGTGATAACACGGCGTTAAGTGAAAATATTGCCAATCTGGATATCGTCAAGCACCAGAGAGGTAAAGTGTATCAGAGTACCAAACGACCATGGGGGGTGGTGTTGTACGACTGGTTCTTTCCATTTTAAGTCAACTTCTTTTTGTTGAAATGTGACGGGAAATTACTATGCCAGCCCGACTGTTCAAACCTGTTTCCAGTCTGATCCTGTTCGTCCTCTGCCTGCTGTGTCCGGTCTCCGAACTGCAGGCGCGGACACGCGTGGAAAATATCTGCAGCGTGTATGGCATGAAGGAAATCAAACTGACCGGCATGGGGCTGGTCGTGGGCCTGGATGGCACCGGTGATGGCGGCAAGAACCTGCCCACCATTCGCAGCCTGGCAGCAGCCCTCAAGCATTTGAATAACCCGGTGGTGGATCTGGCAGATCTGTCCGCTGCCAACAATGTGGCGCTGGTCATGATTGAAGCGACCATTCCTGCCAGCGGGATCCGCAAAGGACAGAAACTGGATTGCCATGTCAGTTCCATGCTGGGAGCGAAAAGTCTGAGAGGCGGACGACTGCTGGTCGCGCCGGTCGCGACGCCGGAAATCGGAAACGGGGTGGGTGCCGGACTCTGTTCAGGCGGCGTCATCCTGGAAGACGATCTTTCACAGGCAACGGGGAAAATTATCAACGGCCTGGTGATGGAACGGGACTTCGATCTGCCCTTCATCGACCGCCGAACGCGTTCCATCACACTGCTGGTCGACCGACATCATGCCGGTTTTCATACTGCCAGCGAAGTGGCACGCGTGATCAATTCCGAATTCAGTTTTGAAGCCGGCAATCAGCAGCTGGCGATTGCCCAGGGACCCGGCCGGGTGTTTATCCGGATTCCCCGGCAGTATATGCAGTCACCGGTCGAATTTGTGGCCGCGGTCATGGAAGTGGGCATTGATCGTCCCCATCAGCAGGCGCGGGTGGTGGTCAATCCAAAATCACAAACAGTGGTCGTCACCGGCGAAGTCGAAATCAGTCCGGTGGTGATTTCACATAAGAATCTAACTGTGGGTGTCGGAAATCCTGCAGAGGGGGGACTGCCGGGAGGCTTTGTGCCGATCACCGGCGAGCAGGGACAACAGAGTACGCAACGACTGCAGCAGCTGGTGGAAGCACTGAACCAGCTGCGTGTGCCGACGGAAGATGTGATCAGCATCATCCGCGAGTTGCATCGCTCTGGCAAACTGCACGCTGAGTATGATGAGCACTAAGTAGTAAAGCTGACGCCGGTTTCATTTTTAGATCACTTTTCAGGAATTACCAGTGATGACCTCTCTCTCCGCCATTCAACCTTCCATAAACCAGTCGTCGCTGTTGTCTAATGTGAGCGGCGCTCCTGCTGAATTAAATCAGACCGGCCAAAACCCATCGGAACTGAAAGAAAAGTTCCAGGAGTTCGTGGCGGGAACGTTTTACCAGCAGATGTTTAAAGCGATGCGATCGGCACAGGGAAAGCCTGCCTATTTTCATGGTGGTCAGGCCGAAGAAATGTTTCAGTCTCAGCTGGACCAGCAGATCTCTACAGACCTGGCGAAAAAGGAGGGGGGCAGCTTCTCGGATGCACTGTTCTCCTCGTTTGCACGACAGTTGAATGCGAATTCGCTGGAATCGATCGATGCGGCTGCAGGTTTAACACCTTAAGCTTCATCACGTTAAGTCAGCAAAAAAGATTCTGGTTAAAACAGACGCGAGACCTGGATCAAATGTGCCGATTATAACGATAGGCGATTTTCTCCGCTCACAGGGCGGATTATGTAAACCGGGAGAAAGGGGGCTCCCATGCATGAAGCACCAAGTGCGTCTGCACAGACGCAGCATCGGCAGTTACTCAGCCAGTTGTCGGGGATCCTGCATGATCTGGAACCCATACAAAACCAGTTGCTGGAACTGTATCAGAAGAAATCTCAGGCGCTCCGGAAGATCAATGTCAAAATCATTGATGAATGCGGCGTCATTGAAGCAGAACTCACTCGCGAGCTGCAGTTCGTCTTACTCAGACGTCAGCAGTTATTGCAGTCCGCCGGGCAACAGGGGCTGCCAGCCGACTCACTGCATGACCTGCTCCTGAAACTGGATGTTCCGAAATCAGAGCCGCTGTTCGAAAGAATTGCAGCCGCTCAGCAGCGGTCCAAAAAGCTGCGGCATGAAACCTGGGTCCAGTGGATTGTGTCCACACGCTCTTATCAGCACTACACACAGGTACTGGAACTGATTGCGCACGCAGGTCAGAAGGTGCCTACCTACTCACGTGGTCAAAATGAAAGTGGTACAGGAGGGGTGATATTTGACGCATCGGCTTGAATGCTCGCTGTAAAGTGATCCGTCGTCCGTTGTGTTGAAGACACCTCCTTTGTTTCGGAAATACCGTTATGGGACTTAATGCTACGCTGGCAATGGCCAAGCAGTCGCTGGAAATATTCGGGACCGGGATTCAGGTCTCCGGACAGAATATTTCCAACGCGGGAACACCCGGCTACATCCGTGAAGAACTGGTCCTCAATCCGTCCGCCCCGTATCGACAGGGCGCATTGATTGTCGGTACCGGTGTGGAAATCTCGGGGATCCAGCAGCAGATCGATCTGTTCCTCGAAACGCGAATCCATTCTGCGAATACCGATTTTTCTGCCATTGATGAACGCAATACGATTTTCAAACAGCTGGAAAATGAAATACGGGAATTATCGGGAGGCGATCTCTCGACGGGGCTGAATGATTTTCTGGCAACGATTAATAATGTCGTCAATCAGCCCGGCTCAATTCCCGACCGGGAATTCGTGATAAACGAAGCGGAAAAATTTGCTGCGGAAATCAGTTCACTCCGCCTGCGTCTCAACGATCTGCGCGAAGTTCAGTCAGTGAACGTGGAAAACCTGGTCACAGAAGCCAATCAACTGATTGATAAAATCATCGATTTGAATCCCAAGATTTCCAAACTGGAATCATCGGGATTACTGGAAAGCGATGCCGGCGCGCTGCGTACGCAGCGTTATGTCGCGCTGAACCGGCTGTCAGAACTGATACCGATCCGTTATCGCGAACGCTCCGACGGGGCCATCGATGTCTTTACCGGTTCCGATTACCTGGTCCTGGCAGGCACATCGCAGAAGCTCGAATTGCAGACCGATACCGACCGCGGCGTTGTCGTGCACGACGTGTTACTTTCGCAGACAAGAAGTAATATTTCCCATACGGGGGGTGAGCTGAAAGGGATCGTGGAAGGTCGCGATGAAATCCTGGGCGGCTTTGTCGATCAACTGGATACCTACGCTTCCAATCTGATTTTTGAATTCAATAAAATCCATGCCTCCGGTGAGGGGACGGCAGGGTTTGGACAGATCACCTCTGCATCGCGGGCGCTGGATTCGTCGGCGACGCTGAATTCGGAACAGTCCGGCTTGCCGTTTCAGGCAAACCACGGCAGTTTTCAGATTAAAGTCACCAATAAATCAACAGGCATCACCGACACCGTCACGATCAACGTGGACCTGGACGGAATCGGCACTGATACAACGCTCGACAGTCTGGCTTCGTCCATTAACGGTGTGGCGAATCTGAACTCCAGTGTCTCCACGGACGGGAGACTCTCCATCAGTGCGAATGCCGATTACGAATTTAAATTCTCCAATGATACCAGCGGCGCCCTGGCAGCTGTCGGCATCAATACTTTGTTTACCGGCGCTGATTCCAGCGATATCAGTATCAATTCCCTTATCAAGCAGAATCAGCAGTTTCTGGCGACAGGTCAGGGAGGAGGCCACTCGGACGGCAGTAATGCCGTGTTGCTGGCGGCTTTCTCTGAAAAGCCCATTGAGTCGCTGGGCGGAATCAGCATCGACAGTTATTACGAAAAAATTGTAGCGAATCTCGCGCAGTCTTCTGCCTCAGAGGCGGCACTCGCGAAGGGAGCACAGACGTTCCGCGATTCGCTGTTGAATCAGCGGGAACAGTTTTCCGGCGTCAGTATTGATGAAGAAACCATTAACGTGCTGACCTACCAGAGAGCGTTTCAGTCGGCAGCGCGACTGGTCAGTACTATTGATGAACTGTTTACGATTCTACTTAACATTTGAAACTTGAGCGCCCCTTTTTATTCTCTATTCACGATTCCTGTTTTTCGGTGTGAGTCATCATGACGATTGGTCCCATTCTGCCAGGTAGGCTGCCTTCGACGATGCTGTCGGATCGGTTGAAAGTCTCATTGAATGACAATGCGCTGGAGCTGGCAAAGCTGCAGCAGCAGGTGGCGACCGGACAGCTGTTTTCACTGGCCAGTGAATCACCCGGGGCGGCGCTCCGAACGATCATTCTGCAGTCGACTTTCGAACGGCAGCAGCAATACCAGTCGAATATCAATACGAGTCTGAGCATGCTGACCATGAGTGAAACTTCACTGGGCAGTGTCAGTGATGCACTCAATGCGGCGAAAGCGATTTCTCTTTCAGGTGTGGGTTCAACCGTCACCGACGCCGAACGTGTGGCACTCGCCGATCAGATTGCTTCCCTGAGAACCCAGGTGATCAACGCCGGCAACACCACCTTTCGCGGACAGTACCTGTTTTCCGGAAGCCAGACCAATGTGGCTCCCTTTGAAGAAGGGACAGACGGACTGGTGGTCTACCGTGGTGACGATCATCAGATCCAGTCTTACATTAATAAACAGACCCTGCTTCCGAATAACTTTGACGGGATTTCAGCCTTTGCGGCCAGTACGCCGGAATTCGGGAGTGACATCAACCCGGCGTTATCGCTCCAGACCCGTATTTCAGATCTGAACGGCGGTCGGGGTGTCAAACTCGGTTCCATTTCAGTGACACTGGATAACGGAACTCCGCAGACCCAGACCGTGGATCTTTCCGGCGTTGAAACGGTGCAGGATCTCAAAACGGTTCTGGAAAATGCCTTTGCCGGTGGTCCGCTGACGCTGACCGTGGATATTGATCCTGCCAGCGCGAGCGGTTTGAGGCTGACTCCCTCTGCGGGGACCGTAGCCGTCTCCAATGTAATCGGATCAAGTCTGGCAACCGATCTGGGAATTGCCAGTACCGCCGTGGCGCAGGTCAACGGTGGTGATATCAATCCTGGAATCACGCTGCAGACCACACTGGCGTCTCTTAACGGCGGTGCCGGGATCGGGGCCACCGCGGGAACAGGACTGGTGATTAATAATGGCGGGCAGACCCATACCATTGATCTTTCGACTGCCACCACAATCGAAGATGTGTTCAATCTGATCAGAACCGCCGATCCGGATCTCAACCTGGGCTTCAATGACGCGAAGAATGGACTGGCGATCTCCAGCCGGGTGAGTGGCGCGGATTTCTCGATCGGCGAAAATAATGGGGGCAGCAATGCCGCTGGACTGGGAATTGCCACTTTCTCTGCAAGTACCTCACTTTCGGAATTGAATTACGGCCGGGGCGTCGACGTGGATACCGGTAAGCAGCTGCAGATCATCAGGCGGGACGGGACCACGGTCAACCTGGACCTGAGTGGCACGAAAACCGTTCAGGATGTCATTGACCGGATTAATGATTTTGAGGTCTTCGACGGTACCACCCCGCTGGCAGATCTGAATCTGGGGCAGGGCGTTCCCGTGGGAGCCACGACCCTGGATATTACCCGCCGCGATGGTTCGGTGGTGAATGTCAGTCTGGCCGGTGATGCAAGCGTGCAGGATGTGCTGGATTCAATTAATGCCGTCGATCCAGGCAACCTGGTGGCGGGCATTGATCCGAATACCAATGCGTTCCAGATTACGGATAATTCAGGTACAGGCCCGTTGAGTATAGCCGGCAATGCCGTTTCCGATGCACTGGGGCTGGCAGTCACAGAAGGGGGAACTGATAACAGTGTCCCTCTCCAGGGGAATTTTGTTCCCATCAAACTGCAGGTGACTCTGAATACAACCGGGAACGGTCTGACGATCTTTGATGCTTCGGGGACAGGTCCCCTGGAAATTCCCGCCAACGAGATTGCCTATGCACTGGGGATTGATGGAATTGAGACCGGCACGGATCCCCTGGTCGGACTGGTCGGTGATGAACCCAATCCGAAAGAATCGACCGGTGTGCTCAGCCTGCTGTCGCGACTGGAGAACTCCTTAAGGGATGGCAACGATCAGGAAATCGGGCGGATTGGCGGCTTGCTGGATACCGAAATCGCCCGCGTGAACCGGGTGCGGGGGGATATTGGCAGCCGGATGAGCGTTCTGGAAGAGTCGAACAACCGACTGAAAGACCAGGAAGTCAAAATCAAGGAAGCGATTTCCAATGAATTCGAAACGGATCTGACCGAGGTCATTATCGAAATCACCCAGAGGCAGAATGCATTCCAGGCGAATCTGCAGGTGACCTCCCAGGCCTTGCAACTCACACTGCTTTCCTATCTGTAATCGTGTACCTGTACCGATGAGCGTTGATCCCTCTTAGAGAGATCCGCGGCAGCGCTTCGCGAGGCAGTCTTGAATGATCTGGAAAATCGAGGCAGCCTGACGGCAGTCGGCTTGGGGAAGAAAAGTCACTTTTCTCTGCTTTTTTGTGTTCCAGCACAGATTTTCCGCCCTGCCAAAGTTGAAGATGCAGATCAAAAAGGTTACTGTTATCCGCTCCCTTGCGGTTTGTATGCGCTCCCCTTATCGGCGTATTTCCGACGGTGGGGCAGAATTCCCTCGATGAACTGACATGCATTTATATAGTGCATATTGACATAAGTATTGAATATTATATCGTTTACGTTTGAGGAATAACCGGTGTCTACTACAAAAACCTTTATGGCAAATGCAAAGACTGTTAACCCTGAGTGGTTTGTTGTTGATGCAGACAATCTGATTGTGGGGCGGCTGGCCGCGAAAATTGCGACCATTCTGATGGGTAAGCACAAGCCGACCTACACGCCTCATGTGGATACCGGGGATTATGTGATTGTCCTAAACTGTGACAAGGTAAAGTTTTCCGGTAAGGGACTTGCCCACGACACACACCCCTATTTCTCTCAGAAGATGTTGCGAAAAGGATATGCAACCTATTCAGGTTATCCCAGCGGTCTGAAAGTGGTCACTGCTGAGATGAAACTGGAACGGGGTCAGTCGACCCAGGTTCTCTCTGAAGCCGTCCGTCGCATGCTTCCCAAAAATAAACTGGGTCGCCAGATGCTGAAAAAACTCAAGCTCTATGCTGGCCCGACTCATGAACATCAGTCACAACAGCCTCAGGATATGCCCGCTCACCTGCTGCCATAATCCGAGCAGAAGCAGACAAACTTCTATTGTTCCCTTTTCAGAATATCAGATAAGAGTAGTTAACCGTCATGGATAATGAGACTCCAGAAGAAGAAGTAACAACCGGAACACCAGATCAGCAGACTCCGGTTGAGGCTGAAACAGCCACTTCAGAAGAAGCGACTGCAGATACAATGAGCACCACATCGGGAGTTCCTGAACTGACTCTCGGTTCCGGCGTGCCTGCTGAGTCCGAAGAAGACGAAGTAGTTAAACCCGAACCTGTCATCCGGGGAAAACTGGATAAGCATGGTGTGGCAATGGGAACCGGTCGTCGTAAGACAGCCGTCGCTCGCGTTCGCATCAAAGCGGGTACCGGAAGCCTGACGATCAATGGTCAGGCCCTGGATGAATATCTGCGGGTCGAACGTGATCGTCAGATGGTGGAAGCCCCGCTGAAGGCGACCGAAATGTTCGGTAAAGTCGATGTCTGGGTGCGTGTCAATGGTGGCGGAACCACGGGGCAGACTGGTGCCATCGTGCTGGGCATTGCCCGTGCTCTCGAAGGCTACAACAACCAGTTCCACGAAACACTGAGTGCCGGTCGCTTCCTGACTCGTGACAGCCGTATGGTGGAACGCAAGAAATTCGGATTCAAAAAAGCACGCAAGAGCTTCCAGTTCTCAAAACGATAAACTGCGTGTGAACAACGTCAAACAACTTCTGATTCTGTTGTTTGTATGAAGTCATCAACACCCTGGCTGGCGCTGATTCCAGTCAGGGTGTTTTTTTACAGAGAAACCGGCCAGGCCGGCAGAGAGAGTCGAGTCGCTCCCGCTTTCTGCCTGGTAAAACCAGAATCCGGTTTGTGAAACGGATCTACATCTCAGGCAAACGAGGCATTCCGCATGTATGGGCGATTATTGCTACCAGAGCTTCGGATACTGATGGATGAAGGTGATCATGCAGGGGTCAAGGAGTTCTGTGAAGCCCTCTATCCCGCAGTCACGGCGGAGATCCTGGCGGAGCTCGACAGCCAGAATGTCTGGCAGGTTCTCAGCTGCTGTGATCCTCAGAAGCAGGCCGAGATCTTTCAGTTCCTGCCTCTGCCTCAGCAGATTGAAATTGTCGGCGTGATCGAACGGGGGCCGCTGTCTCGGCTGATTGAAGAGATGGCGCCGGACGACCGTGTTGACCTGCTGACGCGAATGGATGATGAGCATGTGGAAGAGCTGCTGCCTCTGATGGCACAGGCGGAACGCAGCGATATCCGGAAACTGCTTTCCTATCCGGAAGACAGCGCCGGCGCGATCATGACGACCGAATACGCGTCGTTACCCGAAAATATCACCGTGGCTCAGGCGCTGGAACGTTTGCGACAACAGGCACCGGACAGTGAAATCATTTCGTATATCTACGTGGTGGACGAAGGGCGGCGCCTGCAGGGAAT
Organism: uncultured Gimesia sp.; assembly: GCF_963972345.1. Classification (NCBI taxonomy): domain Bacteria; kingdom Pseudomonadati; phylum Planctomycetota; class Planctomycetia; order Planctomycetales; family Planctomycetaceae; genus Gimesia; species uncultured Gimesia sp. The sequence continues at coordinate 38,267 of NZ_CAXAVM010000043.1, forward strand.
TGTCTCGCTGCGCGAGCTGATCTTTGCCCGCCCGGCGCGTCCCCTTTCTGAAATCACCAATCGAGATGTGATTTCCGTCCGCGTCGATGACGACCAGGAATTTGTCGCCCAGCAGATGGCCCGCTTTGACTTCATCGCCATTCCGGTCGTGGACCATCAGAATCAACTGGTCGGGATTGTGACCCACGATGATGCCATCGATATTATGCAGGAAGAAGCGACGGAAGACGCGTATCGCCTGGCAGCGGTCGAGCCCCTGGAAGACAGTTATCTTTCCACACCTTTAAAGACGGTCATTCAGAAGCGGGCTGGCTGGCTGATTTTTCTGCTGGTCCCCTCGTTTCTGGCGGCGAAAGTGCTTGAACACTTTGAAGGGGTTTCGGACAAGTATGAATGGCTGGTGCTGTTTATCCCCCTGATCCTGGCCAGCGGTGGAAATGCCGGTTCACAGTCTGCCACGCTGATCATCCGGGCGATGGCACTGGAGTCGAATATTCAGCGCGATGAATTACGCGCCCTGCTGCGTAAGGAATTACAGCTCGGGCTGTTGTTGGGGAGTCTGTTGTCGGTGATCAGTTTTCTGGTTTCCTGGTTTTTCACTTCTCAGTTGATCCAGGCATCGGTGGTGGGGCTGGCCGTTTTCCTGGTCGTACTGATGGGGATTTCCGCAGGGGGCATGCTGCCGATGGGCTTCCGCAAACTGGGAATGGACCCGGCGATGATGTCGAATCCTTTCATTACCGCGCTGGTCGACATTCTGGGGCTGATCATCTACTTTCAGGTGGCACTCTACCTGGTCAACTGACGAAGCACGTTTACTGCGTCAGGTCTGCCGATTTCGGATCATCGGCTTCGGTATCCAGTGCTTTGAGCTCAATGCCCATCATCTTCATCAGTTCCAGGGCATTGCTGTGTTCCACGATACCGGGACGCATCCGGTAATCAAAGGCCATTTTCCCATCGATTAGCTGGTCTTCAAAATGCACGTTTTTCGCCTGGGAACCAAACTGGGCCGTGATTTCGGTGAGAGCAAGATCATGCGTGGTGACAATGCCGATGCCCCCCCGTTCGATCAACGTTTCAATCACGCTCTGGGCGCCGATCCGCCGATCATGCGAATTAGTACCCTGCAGGATTTCATCTAACAGAAACAGGACCGGCACTGCAGCGTCTGCCAGATGCACCACCGCCGAAAGGCGGGCCACGGACTGATAGAACAGCGAGGCGCCCTGCTGCAGAGAATCCTGGACCCGCATCGCGGTACCGGCCTGCATGGGCGATACGGTCAGACTGGCGGCCCGCACAGGAGCACCCGCCAGCGCCAGTACAAAATTGGTCCCCACCGTCCGCATCAAAGTACTTTTGCCGGACATGTTGGAACCGCTGATCATCAGCAGACGCTGCTCTGTATTCAGGGTCACGTCGTTGCGTACCACCTGTTCGAGGGGAATCAGCGGATGTCCCAGCGCAACGCCTTCAAACCGCGGTCCATTCGCAGGATCTGCGATCTCCGGAAAGGGATCTTCAGGATGTTCGTAAGCATAACCGGCCAGGGAGCAGAGTGCCTCGAATTCGCCGACCGCTGCCAGCCATTCAGGACAGTGCGGCCCGACCCGTTGCCGCCAGCGCTCGATGGCGAACATGTAATGAAAGGGAATCCCCAGCAGGATCGTCAACGGAGCCGAAAACTGATTACGAAAACAGTTATTCAATCCCTGGATATTCCGCCGGAGCTGGGCAATACTCCGCGACGGCGGGACGCCATCGGTCTGGAGGGCCGTGACAATTGT
>NZ_CAXAVM010000044.1:0-39827 GCF_963972345.1 uncultured Gimesia sp.
GTCTTTTCCCCCGATGGCAAAGTGGTGCGGCGTTTCCTGGGAGACGAGTATTCCAACATTCATGACATGGAAATTCGCGAAGAAGCAGATGGCGAATTCATTTACGGGGCCCGGAATGCGAACGCGGAAGGCATCAAGTTCAACGCGGAGACCGGCGAGATGATCCTCAAACTGCCCTTCCCGGAAGAATCGGGGCTCGATCTGAAGAAGTTCGCCCCGACGGCAATTACCGTGGCTCCTGATGGGGACATCATTCTGTCCGACGGTTACGCCAGTAATTACATTTTCAAGTTCGACAAGAATGGAAAATATAAGTCTCACTTTGGGAAGAAGGGGAACGGACTGAAGGAATTCAATACCGCGCACGGCATGACACTGGATACACGTTACGATCCCCCGCGACTGCTGATCTGCGACCGCAACCATCAGCCCAAAGGCCGTCTGCTGCATTACGATCTGGACGGCAACTTTATCGAAGAAGTGATTACCGGACTGGGCATGCCAACGTCGGTTTCGATTCAGGGCGATTACGTTTCGGTTCCCGACCTGCATGGTCGCCTGGTGATTCTGGACAAGACCAACACCATCGTTGCAGTACTGGGCAACAACGAAGATCCCAAAACCAATCGCAATTTCAATGTGCCCCAGGATCAGTGGCGCGAAGGCATCTTCAGCGGCACCCATGGTTCCTACTGGGACAAAGAGGGTAACCTGTATGTCCAGGACTGGAACGTTTCCGGACGGCTGATGAAGTTGGTGCGGGTGAAGTAGGTCTGTGTAACGCTATCATCGGGTGTTCTGCTTAATATGAAAAAGTGGCTGTTATCTTGTTTGGGCTATACGTTGTGCGCGGTGATTGTGTTGCTGGTCTGTGCGGTGCCTGTCGTAGGCTGTTATGAACTGGGCAAGACGCTCTGGTATCTGACGCAGTATGAGGACCAGACCGGCACCGTAGTCGGCTACAAGAGTAAGCAGTTTAAGCAGGGGACAAAATATGCCTGCGTCGTTAAAACAGCTGATGGAACGAGGATTACGGCGCGGTGGTATGGCAGTAAGGACTGGTGTGAGCGTCAGCAGGGGAAACAGGTCTCTGTTCTGATCAATCCAGAAAAACCGCAGGAAGGTGTTGTCAATTCCCTGATGGACCGCTGGCTGCTGCCGGCGGTTCTGCTGGGACTGACGAGCCTGCTTGTTGTCGGGTATCTGAAAAAACGAAAAACAGGACTGGTTCAAACCGGTGGGACATGATGCGAAAAAGACGTAGCCCGTTTGTAATTATCACAGCAAAGTTGTCGTTCCTGCTGGGAATCTGCTATTGCCTGTTTTATCAGTCGCTGGTTGTGTCTGCTGAACCGAAGGCAGTGGCGGGCTGGGGAGAAAGCCGTCTGCTGGATGAACCGATTACTGAGGGTGTGTTCTGGGTTCAATGTCAGTTTGAACCTTCAAAAGACGGGAGCAGCGGGGCGTTTTTTGATCTGCGGGGCAAGAAGTCAAATGAAGTGATCGCGCGGATAGCGGCGGAGCCTTTTCAGCGCAAAGGTTCAGACGAGAAACAGATCCGCTGGCATTCGGTTTACACACAACCTGACTGGCGGCTCTTTACTTTTACGCCGTTTGAATCTCGGGCTTATACTCTGACAATGCGGGTTGACCTGGATCGGAAGTCGTATGCCTGCTGGGTGGACCAGCAGACGCTGGGAGAAGACCTGCCTTTAACGAGCAGTGCCGCTGTCTCGCAAATCTACCTGGGCAATGCGGACACACCCGATGACGCGGCGGAGGGGGGACAACTGGTTATCTCTAAAACCGCGCCGAAAGGATTTGAGTTCCCGCGCCTGCTGCCGAAAACAGAGGACGATCTGATCTTTCGTTTTGCGGCAGTAGGAGATCCGCAGTTGGGGTTTGGCGGATTTGATGCGGACAAAGCCCGGTTCGCGCTGGCCGTCGATCAGATTAACCGTGCGGGGGCTGAGCTAACGCTGATGCTGGGAGACATGGTGCATATCAAGACCGATCTGAAGGCATATGAAGCCATGCTGGAACTGGTTAAAGGCTTCGACGCGCCTTACCACTATGTGCGGGGCAACCATGAGATTGCGGAACTGTTTATCCGCTATTTTTATCGCGAACTGCATTACTCGTTCGTGCACAAGGGAGTGCGGTTTGTGGTGATCGACGCTGAGGGAAATCATGTGGGCATGAGTGACAGTCAGCTGGACTGGGTCGAAGCGGAGTTTCAGAAAGCAGAAACAGCGGGCGAAGAAATTGTGATCGCGCTGCATGTATCTCCGTGGCAGAATAACGAACGGGGACGGGGAAAATACAACCAGATCGGGGTTGGACGTGACCGATTGCGGGCGCTGATGAAACAGTACCAGGTGCTGCTGTGCCTGAGCGGACACTATCATCGACCGGTGTGGCACGGACATGAAGAAGAGACGCATTACCTGGTGCTGGGAGGGACGGCGATGGTCAGTGCGGGGAGTTTCGGCTGGTGCAGTTTCGATGTTTACCCCGACCGGATTGTGATGCACCATAAGCCACTGTTCTTTGCTTACGAACGTGCCGACGTCAAACAATTGCATTCGGCCCAGGGCTGGTTGAGCTATCAGGAGATCAAAGCACAGCATCCCTACACGCAGCAGGGCCCCCTGACGATTCCACGAAAGCGACCGGTTACCGTGAAGTAGTGCCTCGTATGATCACCTGCTGGTTTGCTGACTGTAGAATGTACCGTGTGCCGAAGCGGGGTGACAGAGGGCCGAACCGGTGCGACAGGGGGGTGAACGGGGTTTGAAAGCGGTCTGATGTGCGTCGATCCGCAGTTTTATGCACGGTGCACAGACTGAACTCAATCTGGTGGGTGATATCGATTATAATCTGTCTCTGTAGCGTTAAATTCTCCTGTATCACTTACAGAATTCATTTTCCGGTGAATCAGGTCATGCATAAGATTATCTCGCTAAGTCGAATATAGAACAGCAAATGCGGGGAAACAATATTTTGCCTCGCGCGCGACGCAGGTAACGCATCATGTTCCGATGCGGGAGCCTGTCAAGCTGATCATTGCGCACTGGATTGAATAATTCTTAGTCGAGTGGTGCGGAAATCTGCAGTTCACAGCGGGAGTCAATGTGAACCTGATTGGTGGAAGCGGTGTCAATTGACGGGTTTAACATGAGTAGAAGATGAACTGGCCTGAAGTTTCTTTTGCCACAGAATCGAGCGCAACCTTGATGAGTGAGGTACCCGTAGATAATCAGAAGTGGCTGGGATGCGAATTCATGGCCAAGCCAGATGCGACGTTCCTGTTGGATGACATTGAAGTTCCACATACAAATATCGATGTTCCGTTTACCGTTTCCAAGGTCGAAGGGAACAGATTGTGGGTGGGTGAGGCGTGGATCAACAAAGTCGAAGTGGTTCCCGTTGCAGATGCTGCCACGTTTTATACGGAGTATGTCCGTAAGCACCCAGATCATGCGTGGGGTTATATGAATCGCGGTCTTGCATGGTGTTGCCTCGACAACAAAGACAATGCCATCACAGACTTCACTCAGGCAATTCGCCTCGACTCGAAATATGCAATTGCCTATTACAATCGGGGTAATAGCTGGGCAGATAATGGGGAATTCGACAAGGCGATCAGAGATTTTAACGAAGCGATCCGGCTCGATCCAGAATATGTGCGTGCGTGGTACAATCGAGGTGTAACCCTGTACGAAATGGATGATGTCGATCAGGCGCTGAAGAATTTCACGGAGGTGATTCGTCTCGATCCGAAGAACGCGGCTGCTTTCAATGATCGGGGAGTGATCTGGAATTTTAAGGGAGAAGTCGATAAAGCGATTCAGGATTTCAGCAAGGCACTCTGGCTTAAACCGGATTATGATTATGCCTTGTACAATCGAGGCGATGTTCGGAATAGAACCGGCGCATACTCCCTCGCGATCAATGACTACAGCGAAGCGATCCGACTAGATCCCAAAGATGAAGCCACCTGCAATTCACTGGCGTGGCTGCTGGCGACTTGTCCCGACGCTGAATTCCGCGATGGAACACAAGCTTATATTTTAGCAGAACAGTTATGTGAGTCAGTCGCATGGGAGGACGCGTATTACCTCGATACTCTGGCAGCAGCGTGTGCAGAAGCAGGCGATTTTCAACAGGCAGTGAAATACCAGGAATTGAGTATCAAATTTCTCGACAAGACGGAAGACAGGAATATATTTATGAATCGGTTGGCTCTCTATCGAGAAGGTCAGCCGTATCATACTCAGCCAGTAGGAACTGAGTCGAAGTGATAAGTGAAGCCAGATCTTTTGACAATGATCAAATCAGATCACTCCTGATTCGCGGCCCAGTAGATGCCGGTGGCGATCAGGGAATGCGGGCCGTTTTTGGTTTCAGCGTGGGGACTGAAGCAGATGACGCGACCGGAGCCGAATTTGGAACGGATGATGGCGTGGGTGCCGATCATCGCTTCAGTCGGGGCACCGTTATTGGCGACTTCGGATTCAAAAGTTGCCAGGACTTCGTAGCCGGGGAGATCGGGTTGATTGTCGGGAACGAGTAAGGGGCCGTTCGAATAATAGATGTTGTACTTTGAATTTGTATTGCTGAGTACTTCCGAGCCGACGGGAGTCAACTGGATGGTGACGTTACTTTTGCCCCGGTTCCAGTGGGAGCGATCCCAGACACGGGCGTTGATGAGATCGAGTGACCACTCGTAATGCGAAGAAGCCAGATAAGCGCCGGCACAGATGCCAACGTAGCCGCCTCCGTTTTTCACGAACGTGCGGACCGCTGCCCGGCCTTCCGGTTTGAGTGCCTTGGCCTGACCGCTGCCACTGCCGCCCGGCATGATGACGACGTCGAAGTTTTTCAAATCACCTTTGCGAATTGCTTCGGGCGAAATGACCGTGGACTCAAAGCCATTTTTCGGGATCAGAAACCGTTGCAGATTCCTGTACCCCTGAGAGCCGGATGCGGGGAAATCAAGAATCGCGACGCGAACCGGCATGGTTTCTTCTGCCATAACCACGGACTGTAGCGAAGCAGGTATAAAAATGCATGCTGCCAGCAGCAGGAAATTTGAAACGGAGTGCATGGGAAAATCTTTCGAATTAACGCTGAGATCAGGGAATCACGATGGTCTTTTTGACAGGAGCAAACGTGGGGGGCGGCGGAGCCGGAAAGGTGATCGCTGCCTGCTTCATTTCGCGAAGTTCCTGCTGCATGGCGGTCATCGCGAGATCTGCCATTTTCTGGTGGAAGCGGGTAATGGCTCCGACAGAGTAGCCATGCTCCTTGCGTGCCTGCTGAAATCTGCTGGTGAGCGTGAGGATTTTATCTTCGACGGGCCAGAGATCAGACCAGATGCCGGGCAGACACTGAGTGCTGATGCTGTTGCCGTCGTCAGTTTTATTCCAGTCGCGGAGGGTGATGGCGATCTCTCCCAGTGCGGCGCCGTTTTCATCAGTCAGTGGTTCAGCGATGGTCTGGACGTCGACCCAGGAGGGAACGGCGAGCGAAAAACTGGGATTGCCGAGGATGGTCCACATCGTCGCCAGCCGGGGATCTTCGCCCGGTTTGACGCCGTGAAAGACAGCTGCGGAAACCGTGGTCGTGCGGCTGATCGTATTTTTGGTAGCGATAGTCGCAGGCAAGGGAGCGGCAGAACCATTGACAGTGCCGGGATGGGGAGTACCTGTTTCCTGAGAAAGATCGCGCGTCAGATGGCGAATGAGATAATCGACGGTGATGCCTTTGTCTTTCTGCAGGTCGAGTCGGGAACAGGCCTGGGAATAGCGTTCTGCAGAATAGATCTTGCCCAGCTGTTCCGGTGTGGGATTAGCCGGGAAATCGTGGGCGGTGGTCGCGAAGTTGGAACGGACGAAATAGCCGTGAGGCGCGACCGCCGGGTCGTTGGCATCGAACATCGTGAAGCTGGTGGGACCGGTTTCAAACAGGGCCGCGCCTCCCTGGGCATCGATGACGCCGAAGTTGGCATCGGTGCGTCGACCGGTCTGATTGGTTTCTTCGAGCAGCTGTTTGAAATCCGCGACGGTGCGGCAGGTCTGCAGCGCGCGTTTGATGAGTGTGCCGTTGTTGAACCCGGTCTTTTTGCCGGGTTGACGGAGGTCGGTGCTGAGGGAGTTTTCGATACAGAAGCCGGCCTCGTTCATGCCCATCCAGGCCGACCTGCGACTGCCGGCATTGACGACGGCAATCGCCCGCAGCGGACCTTCCGTAAGCAGTGCAACTTCATTGTGCCGGGCCGGGGCATCGCGGTTTTTCCAGAGCAGCGGTCGGCCGTCGACGGTTGCTTTGCCACTGATGACGGCGGTGGTGCAGGCATCAGCAGAGGAATCAATCGATGCGATGATCGTGAGCAGCAGCGTGCAGAGGCGAAGGAGCCGAGTATCATTCACAGGCATGCCTGGCGCATCCTTTTCTGGAGAAATTCTATAAGCCGTTACAGTTTCAGAGGTTGTTTATCTGGTTCCGTTATTGTGATATCCAGGCAGGAACCTCTCAAGCCATTCAAGACTGGTTCCCGCAAGCTGCATCAAATCTTCATATTGTGCGAAAGATCGGTCTGCAGGGGAAATAAAAAATCCCCGATTCAGGGGGGATGGTCAAATAAAATCTATAACTGGCGGGGCATTTGTTTTATGCTGAGTGGTGGCGAGCTGCGAGTGTATTCTCTCCGATTTACCGTATATTCAGAAAGGGGCTCTGGCGAAAAGCGAATTGGGACTGGTGTGGTACGGGGAAGGCTGATTATTCCATTCTGCCAGGTCAATCGGTTCAACTAACGGTTCGATTTTCTGATGAAGAAAGAGGAGAACGAATGCTGGGGAATTTTATAGAAGCCGGGACAAATCGTTGCGGATTGATTGTCCTGGCGACGGAGACCAGTCCGGATGCTTAGTGGAAAATAATTCTATTAAAGTGTTGTTGAGATACGGGAGATTTAAACCGTCAGGTAAGTGAAACCACCGAATATGAAATATTGCTGCAAGGAAAAATACCATTTTTAATCGAACTAATATCCTGGTGATTCTGTTCACGGTGGGAGTGCTCTGGGCTGGTTTGTCCTTCCTTTCATCGAAACCTGCAGAAGGTGATTTTCATTTTGATCTGGGCAAAGGCAGATCTCTGGATATCTATTGTGAAGGCGAATTCTTTTATGAACCTCCGGGTTATGTTTCCTATGAAATCACAGAGAATGGTAAAACTCTGGTACCCGAGCGTGATTTTTGTGGTATAGGTCCGCAACGCGTTCCTTCTGGGCGGCTGGAAGTACTGTCAACCCGGGACGGAGAGACGATTGCCTTCCGGCGGAACTTCAATGTGATGATCATGCATGATTTCAAGACGAATCGGAGCTGGCCTGATGAGCATGGTGAGGTGAAATGGAATGATTTTCTGCTGGCGATTGAACTGCTGCAGAGGTTTAAACGGGAAGGGCAAGATCTGTATTCTGACCTTGTGGATCATTATCTGAAGTTTTATCTGTCTTCACCGGATGAGAAATTCAGTGTGAATCAAGTCTGGACCGTGCAGGGGGACCAGGCAGAATTACAACTGCACGTCTCTGATTGGAATGGAGGCAAGGCTCAGTTGCTGTTGCCACGGGAGAAAATAATTGTCCCCTTGTCAGAAAAATTCGACTGGCGTTCAGGGTGGGGAGCAGGCTGGTTGAGCAATCATCGTTTTGGTGTCTGGGTGGCCGGAGCGGGAGTGCATGTCTGGGAATTCTCAGATGATGGAATGAGTAATGAACTGCCAGAACCCTTGGATGCGGAACTGGTTGAGGAAGTGAAATCTTTCCCTGCTCACAGATTCGAACCTCGACATTTCAGGCTCTAGTATTCAAAACTGAATTAGAATTCCTGCTCCCATTGGGGGATCGGTTCACCGCCGGCAGGTGTGCTGAGGGCTTTGAGAATCTGGGGATCGATATTCTGATCGATGAAACGGACATGCCCATCTGCAAACAGCATAAATGCGCCTTTTCTGTCTGGACTGCCAAAGCAGTCGGGGCCGCCGTTTAACCCTTTGGCGGGATCGCGAACATTTGTGGCTGAACCCCAGGCAGGAAAGTGGGAATTGATTTCGCCAGTCATAATCGTGTTGGACAGGCCATCTGCTGCCTGGATGGATTTGGTACTGATATTTTGGTCGATTGGAAACAGCTTCGCGTTAGCACTGAAGTGAGTCAAGCCGTAGCCCTCGGCATCCTGCTTTGGTCCATCCACGAAATGAGAGTTCAGAAACGACGGAATCACAATTGAAAAGACGTCTTTGTTTTCTGGTGCGTTCCAGGGATAGGAATCATCAATCTCCCGCGCCATGGCGGATTCTCCTATGTAGGGCAGCAGACTCGTCATCCAGCCATGCAGGGGTTTATTCTGTGGGTTTGTATTCCCTCCCATCGGAAAATACTGATTGGGTCTGTTGCTGTATATACTCATGGCCATACCAAGCATGCGCAGATTACCACGATGGTTGGCGCGCGATCTGGCTATTTCACGCGACTGTTTCAAAGCGGGATAAGTAAGGGCGAAAATTCCCCCGGCGATCATGAACGCGATCATTACCTGAATTGATACAGACTTTATTTTCTTGACTGATTCAGGTGATGGTGCTGGACACATTTAAAAACCTATATGAGCATACTCATCGTAAATGTAGTTCTTTTCAAAGATTCATAATAACTTCATTTAGCACTTAGATATATAGTGTAACTGAAGTTCCTGTCGCCAGGTGAGAATCAAACCTTGTTTCACTCGCGCCGTGGCGTAGAATGACTTTGTCGCTCAAATTTGGTTACTGCGAGTTGGTCGCGGGTTTTAAAGTCGGATAAAGGAGTCTGAGATGGGCTATGAGATTCAGGGGCAGGTGGCATTGGTTACGGGAGCCAACCGCGGGATTGGCAAAGCGATTCTGGAAGGATTGCTGAAAGCGGGGGCAACCAAAGTGTATGCGGCTGTCCGGGATACATCTTCGGTGGCTGGATTGATTGACGCGTATGGTGATCGCGTAGTGCCTCTGGAATTTGATCTGACGAAGCCGGCATTGATTAAAAACGCTGCGGACGTGGCCAGTGATGTGTCGCTGGTGGTGAATAATGCAGGGGTTCTCAAGCCGGCAACCGCATTGTCTGAGGATGCGGTTGAATCGCTGGAATTCGAGATGAATGCAAACGTGTATGGCCTGATTCGGGTGGCGCAGGCGTTTGCCCCCGTGCTCAAAGCGAACGGAGGCGGGGCGCTGGTGCAGTTGAATTCGGTGGCTTCCCTCAAGAATTTTCCGCAGTTCACGACCTATTGTGCTTCCAAAGCTGCCTCTTATTCTGTGACACAGGCATTAAAAGAGATGTTGAAGGAACAGGGAACACAGGTCGTCAGTGTGCATCCCGGCCCGATTGCCACCGATATGGGAGACGCCGCCGGTTTTGAAGAGATCGCGGAACCTCCCGAACTGGTCGCTGAGGGAATTGTCGCTGCTTTGAAAGCAGGAGAGTTCCATGTCTTCCCGGATTCGATGGCGAAGGATGTGGGCGCCGCGTATCAGAGCTTCGCTGAAAATGTGATCGAAGCAGAGATGGTAGAAGGCTGAGTCATGGGACTTAGAACCAGATAATACACAGGAGAGTTAACTCCCGTTCAAATAAAGTGAATCGATTTTGAATGACTTACACAGGAGAGATTCGATGTGGCGGTTTTTGATTCCTTTTATATTATCTGGTTCGAGTCTGCTGGCTGCAGAGCCCGTTTTTGATGCCATTGATTATGCTACTTCCGAGAAATATCTGATCGCTCCTGCCAGCCTGGGAGATTCGGCAAAGATCAAGGCGCAGGCGCTGAAACTGAAGGCAGACAGCGATCAGCAAACGGTTTCCAATGTGCTGGACTGGATGAATGCCAGTTTGAAATATCAGGCTGAGCTGGCATACGAGTGGCGCAACTATGATTCGGTGATCGGGGATGGCTGCTATGGTGGCTGTGCTGATTATGCGATTGCCTGTGGCGTTCTACTGAAAAGTGCCGGCATCCCGACGGTCTGGGTAAAAACGATGGATGTGCCCTGGATCTGGACTTTGAAAAGAGGAGATTCGTTTCAAACCTGGTCGGGACATGTGTTTCTGGAAGTTTATCTCGACGGAAAATGGGTGCTGCTGGATCCGGGAGCGAAACGGGTTTATCTGAATTATTCACCCGAGGCTCGAATTCTGCCGGGGAATCGTTTTGCCTATCATAAAGGCAATGATCCCAAAACGATGATCATGTCATTGCAATGGGAAGCATGGAAACAACAGACCAAAGCGTATTTTTCGAAACTGGATGCGAGTCTGCTGCCCGTTGACACGTCAGCGTCAGTCGTGCTGGGGAAAACCTGTTTTGTGATCGGCAATTCCCCCTACTATCAGAAGCTGACGAAGTTGGCGCAGGAGAAGGGATTGACTGTGGCCAAGTCGTTCAATACCGGCTACGACACCTATCTGCCGCTGGCGAAGGGGCACGTTATTTACATCGCGACGCACGACGGACAGCCGACGGTTCCCATCGCGACACTGGAGAAGTATTTCCCCAACGCTTCAGCCGGGATTAAGGCAGGCCGGATTACTGTCGACGGGACCGAAATCCTGTTTATCGAATTTTCCAAGGCTTTGTCACTGGAGGAGAAGAGGAAACAGTTGGAGCGGGAGAAGAAACAGCTTGAGCAGGAAAAGCTCCTCGCGCAGTAAGCCGACAGTGATGGCTTGGCTAATGAATTACGATGTAGGGCTATCTCAGAAATGGCAATTATCTTTGATTTATATATTGAGTGTACGACGTCGGAAGAACTGGCCGAAATCAAGTCCCATTTCTCCAACCTTACTCTGGAATTGCAGACGGGTAAAATAACTCACTGGGAGTTTGCATCCGATCAGGATCTCCAGGCATCTGAGGGTGTGCATGCCTGTAGCTTATCGTCTCCCCAATTGAGTGACTGGGCGGTACAGACAGTTTCGGATGCGATTGAATGTACTGAGGCCGGGATCAGGCTCTATCAACACTTGCATCAAGGACCCGATTTCCAGTTTGCACGCGTGGCCTGGGAAGCCAGTCTGATTGAAGTGAACAGTCTGGAAGATTTTCTCGACTACTATAGCTGCGGAAAATCAGAAGAGTGTCGGCTCTCTATTCAATGTGTATTTACTGAAGCCCTGTTTGAAAAACTGGGGAAACCAAAGTTTTGCAAAGCGTTTCGGCCCGGGTATGTCTGGACTGGCTATCGTGGCGAAGAATACCGTCCGTTGTGGAGTAACGATCAGAAAGAGTTGAATGATCTCTATCGCGAGTATTTTCCTCAGACGGATTATTTATAATTCACCAACTGCTGGAATTCAGTCCAGTCGGCCGGGCTGGCGGTTGTTTTTGCCTTTGCGTTTGGTGCCGGAATCGCCGAGGTCTGCGCGGGCCTGTTCTCCGAGCACGGTCAGGCGTTTGACGACTTCGGGGTGCTGGTCGGCGACGTTTTTGCTTTCGCTGACATCGTCTTCGAGGTTATAGAGGGCCAGATCAGTTTTCTTCTGAACGTAAGGTCCGGGGGTGCCTCCGGAACCGGGTTTGTCTTTCAGGCTGCGATAAGGATGAGGGAAGTGCAGTTTCCATTTGCCGCTGCGGACGGCGTTGAGATGATCGCCCCAGTAGAAGTAGAGGGCTTCGTGGGGAGACTTTGCTCCCTTTTCGCCGCTCATCAGAGGCCAGATATTCTTGCCGTCGATGATCCGATCCTGGGGGACTTTACCGCCGGAGAGATACGCGATGGTGGGGAGGATATCGATGGTCATCGCCATCTGGCTGCAGACGGAGCCCGCTGGAATCTGACCAGGCCAGGCCATGATGCAGGGTTCGCGTTGACCACCATCCCAGGCGGTTCCTTTGCCTTCACGCAGCGGGAGAGCGGAGCCGGCGTGATCGCCGTAGGAGAGCCAGGGGCCGTTATCGGAGGTGAAGATGACCAGTGTGTTCTCTTCGATGCCGTTTTCTTTGAGTGCCTGTCGAATCTGGCCGACGGACCAGTCGATTTCCATGATGACATCGCCGTAGAGCCCCTGTTCGGACTTGCCTTTGAACTTGTCGCTGACGAACAGGGGGACGTGTGGCATCGAGTGTGGGACGTAGAGGAAGAAGGGCTGGTCATGATTTTTATTGATGAAGGAGACTGCTCGTTCGGTGTACCAGGTGGTGAGTTGGGCCTGTTCTTCGCCGGTGACTTTGGGGTTAATGACGGTTTCGTTTTCGATCAGCGGGAGATCGGGAAAGCGTTTGCCGGCGGTGGGGTGGAAGGGCCACATATCGTTGGAGTAGGGGAGCCCGAAATATTCATCGAAGCCGTGACGTGTGGGCAGGAATTCGGGGAGGTGTCCCAGGTGCCATTTGCCGTAGATTGCAGTGGCATAGCCTTGTGGTTTGACGACTTCGGCGATGGTGGTTTCATCAGAGTTAATCCCGATTTTGGATTGGGGCCCCAGTGCGCCGCGGATACCCACCCGATTGGGATAGCAGCCTGTGAGCAGTGCGACGCGGGAAGCAGAGCAGACGGCCTGGGCCGCGTAGAAGTCGGTGAAGCGGACACCGTCTTTTGCCATCTGGTCGAGGTTGGGAGTTTTGATATTGGGAGAGCCGAAGACGCCGACATCCTGGTAGCCTTGATCGTCGGTGAAGATGATGACGAAGTTGGGATGCTGACGGGCCGGTCGGGCTTCTGCTTGATTCGCGAGCAGGGACAGGAATGCCAGGCAGATGATTGAAAAGCTGATCCCGGAGAACCGTTTCAACATGAGCTGTGAAGAAAATCGTGTTTCAATATCGGCCATGGATTTCCCTTCCGGAGAGCAGGCGGGTTGTGAATTGACTACAACCAGCTTACCGGAAAGGAGATCGTCTTTTCAATGCTCGTGCAGATTACTCGCCTCGGAAGTGAGCATCCTGGACGGGCACGAGTTGTTCCAGGCAGGCAAACAAAACGCCGGCTGGTGAGCCGATGGCGTCGATATGGGCGACGATTTCTTCAGGATAGCAGCTGAGTACAAGTGCCGATTCTTCGCGGTAGATTTCGAAGCGGCGACGGATGACAGTTTCGTTGGCATCGTCGGCACGGTTTTCCCGGATCGCGCGGTGGCGGATGCGGTGGATCATTTCCTCTTCGTCGCTACAGGTCAGGTGCAGGACTTTGAGGACATCAATATGCTGTTCCAGGATTTTAGCCTGCTGGATATTCCGGGGAATACCATCGAGGATGAGAATGTCTTTTCGTGGTTTGTACATGGAGAGGGTGGCACGAGCATCGAGTCCCTGTTTCCAGATCCGAATACTGAGGTCATCGGGAACGAGTTCGCCGCGAGAGCTGTATTTGTAGATCTCCTGACCTTCCGGCGATTCAATATCGATTGAGCGGAATACATCGCCGCTGGAAAGGTGAAAGAAGCCGGGAATCTGGCCGAGGATTCGTCCCTGAGTTCCCTTACCAACGCCGGGAGCACCAAACAGCAGGACGGCTTTTCTACGTTCCGTCGCCATAGTTATGCCTCTATGTATCAAGATCAATCGTGTTTCAGTAGCCACGGTGGTTACTGCTTTTCTAATCCAGACAGGCCGCCTGAATTCAGTTTATTACAATAACGTTTCAGCCGACAAATCTCACCCTGGCGGGGGAGTTATTAATGAAGGTAAATAAAAAACACTCCGAAAAACATGAGAGTTTTTCGGAGTGTTGAATTGATTTGCTGATCGTGGTTAGCGTGAAATCAATGCCACAACCTGACCGACGTCGACCGGGAGGCTGACATCTTCCATTGTGGGAGCAGTGACAACCGTGGCTGTCAGTTCTTTTTTCTCGAGTGTGAGCCATGCACAGCCGGGACGACCTGACTCAACCTGCTCTGCGTAGAGCTTTTTGAGATTAGGACGATTGCGGACGGTGATGACATCGCCGGGTTTCACCCAGATGGATGGTTTATTGACAGTCTGACCGTTCAACTGGAAGTGGGCGTGTACGATTCCCTGACGGGCCTGTGGACGAGTCTGGGCAAAGCCAGCCCGGCAGACAACGTTATCGAGACGACGTTCGCAGAGAACCAGCAGGGCTTCCCCGGTGTTCCCTTTGATGCGGCGGGCTTTGTCGAAGTAGCGACGCAGCTGACGTTCACGGAGACCGTAGTAATATTTGATCTTCTGTTTTTCGATCAGAGCCAGACCGAAGTTAGATGCTTTGCGGCGGCGCTGTGACATTCCAGGGGGAAGGTTCCGCTGGTCCAATGCACGTGTTGCACCTGCGTCTTCAAAAACCAAAGCTCCCAGACGACGGTTGACCCGTCCTTTTGGTCCTGTGTAACGACCCATTCAGAGTTTCTCCCAGATTAATCACAAGCTGCCGAACACGTAACTTGTTGAACGGCAAAGAAATATACGTAAGGTCTGATCGAAGTAAACTATTTTTACATAATAGGTTACATTCAAATGCCAAGAGGATCAGACCAGTTTGAGCAGTCAGGGTCTTGGGTTACAATGCTTGACAGCGCGTAACACAACCTTTAAAGCGGTCCGCTGTTATCGCAAATTCAATCAGAATCGTCAACCAACTGGGCAGCAGGATCAGAAAATCTCAGAAAATATCAGGTTGTCGAATCCGGAAAGGGATTCAAGTCGGCTGATATTCTGGAATGGGACTGGTTCTTATGTACACTTTTTGCTGCTGAAGACCTGCGGGAATGAAACGGAAGCCCGAAACAGGGAGGCGGGCTCTTCGGATTCCACGGCAATTCGTGGCAGATCCCACTGGTCCGGTTTTCCCAATGGAGCGAAGCCGCCGTAGTAGCTGAACCCCCAGCGGAAACCGGCTTGCGTCAGGCAGTCACGGGTATGCTGGTTAAAGCAGTCTTTCCCGCCCACGGGGTAGCTGAAACTGGTGATCTCCTGCCCGATTTCTGTTTCGATTCGTTGTTTACAGTGTTCCACTTCAAACTGTTGAATCTCCGGTGATTGCCGGGAGAGTATGGGGTGGGTGACAGTGTGGCCGCCGATGTCCATGCCGGCTTCGCTCATTTCGCGAATCATATCCCAGGTCATCCAGACGTAATCAGCGATCTCCTGCGGGCAGCGACCTGCACCGGTTGCTTCCGCCAGGAAATTCAGAAAATTGTCTGTCTGATCACCGCTCAGTTTTTTGTATCTGCTCAAGAGAAATCTAATCGATTGCCTGCAGTGATCCGGATGCAGAGACAGGTTTTCCCCCGTCAGTTCATTGGACTGAATCCTCTCTCGCGTTGCACTGCGGACCATCCAGGAGATTTCATCCCACCAGCCCACTTTCCTGTCGTCCAGAAAGCCGGTTGTCAGAAAGAATGTTGCGGGGGCGTTATAAGATCTGATAATGGGAAAGGCCCATTCGTAATTATCAATGTATCCATCGTCAAATGTAACGAGAACATACCGGCCGCGAGGCTGATTCCAGATATGATCCAGATCGCGGATGCGGATCATATCGAAATTCAGGCTGAGAAATCGAATCTGCTTTTCGAAGTCTTCTGCAGTTGCACTCCACAAGTCATGATCGAACACGGAATTGTTGATGTCACCCACGCGGTGGTAATTCAATACCAGCAGCCCATTCCAGACGGAGGCATTCCGCGCCAGACGATTCATTCCGGTCCAGTCGAGTGCTTTGGCCAGCAGTTCTTTTTTACTCACGGAGCAGGTTCCTTTCAGATGATTTCTAATCTGCCGATACAGTTTCATTTTTCAAATGTATCTCAGAGGGATTCAATCAGCTGTGGCGGCAGATGCAGGTAGTGGCCTGCTTTGCGTTTGGATTCGATGTCGCCATACACCAGGGCCACCTGTTCGGCTGGCAGATCAGTGCCCGCGGCAACTTCTTCTGCGGTATAGCCGTGATTCAGTCCATACAGGCAGCAGTCGAGTTTGTCGTAGGAGACAGCAAAGAAAAATTCTTCCTGGGACTGTTCCAGAGAATAAGTGTCTGTCGTCGGTGGACGCATCCGAATGACTTCCGGTACATCGAGATATTCTGCGAGCTGATATACCTGAGACTTATACAGATGGGCGATTGGTTTCAGGTCGGCTGCGCCATCGCCGTTTTTGACGAAGAATCCCTGATCGTATTCGAGACGGTTGGGAGTGCCGGGGACGGCGTAGTTTAATCGGTCGGCGTGGTAGTATTCCATCATCTTGCGACAGCGCTGTTTAAAGTTTGTCGCAGCGACAATCGTCTGATAGGCAGATAACGGCAGACGTTTTTTGATGAATTTGCCTTCAGGTGTCTGGACGACGACCGAAAAGACACGATATCCGCCTTCCTGCAGCAGGTTGGGCAGAACAATTTTTGATTTCCAGTGTGGTTCGTACTCAGGTATTACCTGCCTGATGGCGACATCGCGGCGTTCATAACAGCCTGCGCCCTGCAGCATGGGAGAGATGTTCTCCACGATGGCTTCCACGTTGAAATGATCTGCCAGTAACTGTCCAAAGGTCAAACTTTCGTCTTTGGTGTCATGTTCGGGCATCATGATTCCCAGCACACGATCCGCACCAAAGGCCCGTACACAGAGTGCCGTCACGACACTGCTGTCGATACCTCCTGAGAGTCCCAGCACAGCGCCCTTTTTTCGCATCGTTTTACGAACGGTTTTCTGCATCCAGCTGACAATACGATCTGTTTCGGCTGCGCAGTCAAGCTTGAGTAATTCCGGTTTAAAGATCCTGGTCTGTGTAATCATTGTTATTCATCCTCATATGTTGTGTGGAACGCGTGGCTGCGATTCGGAGTTTCCAGATAGACTGTGAGATCAGTTTCAGGGTAGAACCAGCTGTTTTTTATCGACTTTCCCATTGGGAGATTTTGGCAGTTCCTCCCGGAACTCGACCTTCTGGGGCACCATGAAATCCTCAAGGTGTTTGCGGCAGTAAGCAATGACTTCTTTTTCCGTCAGTTCCTGTTCGGGCATCACTGTAACGATGGCGCGAATCGACTGGCCGAGGACCGGGTCCGGGTCGCCTACGATGGCCGCTTCGGAAATCGCCGGATGTGCGAACAGGACGTTTTCTACTTCTTTGGGGCTGACTTTCTCGCCGCGGCTTTTAATGATGTCATCACGCCGACCGACAAAGTACAGGTAACCTTCTTTGTCCATGCGGAACAGGTCACCGGTATAGAGAAACATTTCGCCCGGCAGTTCACCCGGCTTCAGGCGTTCGGCTGTGCGTTCAGGTGCTTCCCAGTATCCGAGCATGACATTGGCGCCACGCACAACCAGCTCGCCTGTCTGTTCGGCAGGCAGACGGTGTCCTGCATCATCCACAATAAAGACTTCTGAATCGGGCATGGCGATCCCGACAGAACCGGTTCTGATATCAACCTGATCCAGGGGGAGGTAAGAAACGCGTTTGCATTCCGTCAAGCCGTACATTGAGAAAATCTGGACATGCGGCAGACGTTTGCGGAAGGTGAGAATGTGTTCGGTTGGTAAGGCGGCTCCCGTGTTGGTAATGTAACGCAGTCTGGAGAAATCGTATTTCGAGAGGTCCATTTTAAGCAGGATCGCCGACATGGTCGGCACCAGTGGGAAACCGGTGACCTGTTCATCGATGATTTTCTGCAGGACTGCATGCGGATACGTGAATGATTTTTCGAGAACCAGCGTTGCTCCCACCCGGATGGCCATCAGTAACTGGTAGAGGCCATAATCGAAGGAAAGTGGCAGAACATTCAGGATAATATCAGATGGCTCATTCATCAGATAGGTGGTGATGGAGCGGGCAGCCGAGGTCATGTTCAAGTGAGTGAGCATGACTCCTTTTGGATTTCCCGTCGATCCCGATGTATAGACCAGGGCAGCCAGATCAATGCTGATGGTTTTGATTGCCGGTGGAGTCAGCTGGTTTGCATATTCGTTCTGCAACTGATCCCATGATTCAAATCGCAGGAGTTGCCATTCGGTGCTTTCCGGCTGATCGTATCGGGAACCGGTGGCAATGACGGTTTTCAAATGGGGTAGCAGGGCGGCATGTTCGAGGATCAGATTCTGCTTTTTGTCCGGAATGATCAGCGCCGTAGCTCTGCAGTTATTCAGGACATAGCTCAGTTTATCAATCTTTGTGGTGGGATTGACCATCACAAACACACCACCCGCCTTCAACACAGCAAAGACAGCCACCGCTGCTTCGAGGGAATTTTCGAGATGGATGGCTACACGATCGCCGCGTTGCAGTCCCCGCTGGAGCAGTGCCTGTGCCAGGCGATTACTTTGCAGTTCAAGTTCCTGGTAAGTGTATCGCTGCTGATCAACGATCAAAGCGACTTTGTCCGGATACTCGCGCGCACTGTTTTCTAATAATGATTGCAGCAACAAGGGCCTGCTCCTCTGGTATTACGCCAGTTCTTTGAGTTTGGATTCAATAAAAGCGATGAGTCGATCAATGGAGTCCAGGTTTTCCGGAATGAGTTCATCATCATCCACTTCGACGGAGTAGTGGTCTTCAATGAAAGCCACCAGTTCCAGAACACCCGTGGAATCAATGATGCCGGTTTCCAGAAACGAGTCGTCATTATGAAGGGCAGCCGGGTCTTCGCCGAACAGGAAATTATCCGCGACAAAGTTTCGTACATCATTTTGGATCGAGTTCATATTTCTACCTTTGATCTTTTCTGTATTCAGTAAATCTTAAGTCAGTTGAAGTTACGTAAGTGATATTGCACTTGAATGGCGGGTAGGATTTGTCGAAACGGTCTGGCCATGAATCATCTGTTCGACCAGTAACTGGGTCGAGAGAATCCCCACCAGGGCCATGTTGTCCCGGGTGCCAATCGCGCGACCCTGTTCCATCTTTTTAACAAGTCGCTGGACTGCCTCTGGCTGGAACAAGCCGTTGTCCTGAAGTTTCTCTGCGGACAATAAATGGTTCACGTATTCAAAGCGGGCAGACTGTGTTTCTGTATCGATGAAGCTGTGCGCATCCGGTGCCCGGTAAGGTTGTTTGGGTCGCTTGCGGATGCTTTCGGGAATCAAGTCCCGCATGGCGTATTTCAGCAGATATTTTTCGTTCAGGCCGTTCATTTTGAAGCGGACGGGAACGCGGGATGCGAACTCGACAACGCGATAATCCAGGAACGGGAAACGGCCTTCAATCGAATTGCCCATTGCCATACGGTCTCCCTGTGAAGAGAGAATGTAACCTGGCATCAGGTTGATTGATTCCAGGTATTGTGCCTGGCAGAAGGAAGGCCATTCGGAAAACTGTTGAGGCAGTTGGCTTTCGAAGTCCGCCAGGGGATCCTGGTTGACCAGTTGCTGTTTGACATCGTTACTGAAAAATGATTTCAGTTTTGACGTCAGGTCCCAGCGCGGCAGGTGTGAAAAGAACGGACTGTCGAGTTCATCCTGACGGATTTTGAAAAACGCTTTGAGGTAAGCGGGAGACTGTGCCTGCAGATTTTTCATGTAGGGGTAGAGTCGTTTCAACAGCAGCGGCCTGATTGCCGAGTCAGGTTGACGGCTCCAGAAGCGGCGGATTTTCGTTTCTTTAAAGAGGTCGTATCCGCCCAGAACTTCATCTGCCCCTTCGCCCGTCATCACCACTTTGAACTGACTGTCCCGGACGAGCTTGGAGAGCAGGTACATGGGAGCTGGCGCGGTTCGCAGAACCGGTTTTTCAGTGTGTTGTATGACGGTCGGAAAGATGCGGCCGATATCTTCATATGAGCAGCAGACCGTCTGGTGATCGGTTCCCAGTTCACGGATCATTTCCTGCTGGTAACTGCTTTCGTCGTAATCCTTGTCGTTGAAGTTCACCGAGAAAGTATTCAGGGGGGCGTTAGTGTAATTTCGAATGATGGCCGCGGTCACAGAGGAATCGAGTCCGCCACTCAGGTAGGCACCGACCGAGACATCGGCACGTAATCGCAGTTGAGTGGCATTGATCAACAATTCCCGCAGTTCGTCTGCCCAGTCATCAAGCGAGCGGCTCTCTTCGTTCGGCTGATAATCGAGGTGCCAGTACTGCCAGATTTTGACTTGACCATTTTTGACAATCATGGAGTGGGCAGGAGGTAGTTCATTCACTCCCGCAAAAAATGTGCGGGGTGGCAGTGGTGACCAGAATGTAAACAGTTCATTTAATGACTTCAGGTCCACTTCCCGTTTGACATCGGGCAATGCAAATAACGCTTTGACTTCGGAGGCGAAACTCAGGCGACCCTGTGTCTGGGTATAAACCAGCGGACGGATTCCCATGCGATCCCGGGAGAGGAAGACCTCCTGGCGTTTGCGGTCGTGAATGGCAAACGCCCATTGCCCGTTGAAGTGTTGAACACATTCGGGGCCGTATTCCGCATACATGTGCAGAATGACTTCCGTATCGGAATGGGTGCGGAATTCATAGCCTTTGTTTTTGAGATGAGCGCGTAATTCGATGTGATTAAAAATCTCACCATTAAATGTAATTGTCAGCAGGCCATCGGGAGTCTGCATCGGCTGCAGTCCACCGGCGAGATCCACAATACTCAGTCGGCTGTGTGCGAAACCGACGAAGCCAAACGTAGAAATGCCTGATGCATCGGGTCCCCGATGGTTCAGGGTTTCAATCATGGCCTGTAGCTCTGACTGTTCGACCGGAGCCAGGTCAGAGCGAATGATACCCGCGATTCCACACATAGATGAGCCAGTACGATAAAGTGAAAGATCAATTCAATAATCAGGTGAGCCGAGACTCTTACAGAAGGAACTTAGGTCACATGGATATCAAGTCAAACCGGAAGTCGGCATGCGTTACATTGCTCAGAAAATACAACGGCTCCATTCGACGTGCGATGCATAATCGTTATGAAAGGGATAATCGGTCTCGTGGAATCTGAGAAGCGGTTTGACTCTTTGATTTTGAATACTATGCTTAGTTTGCACATTGCATTTCGGGCTGCATTTTCTAGAGCGAACCACATTTAACCATAGCGTCTCTCAATCTGTAATTCTCGGTCGATCTGACCATCGAGACGCTACAGTAAAAACTGGACACAGTCTAAAAGACACATCAGACTCATCTGCAATTTCTGATCTCAGATGATCCTCTCATGAATAATTCAGTGCAGATAATTGATTGCGAACCGAATATGTCAGCAAATGATTCCGAATCTGTAGCAGTGAATTCCCAAGCTGTAAACAGTGGCTCAGAGAAACAGGGGCGTACTGCGTCCAATGCGGTAAACACGGAAGAACTGCTCGCTTCGCTCAGTATGCTGAATCTCAATTCCCGCGATGATTCCCCGGAGTCCGACGCTGAAGGCGAACAACAGGGCAGCATTGTTGCAGCTCACTTACCTCTGAAGAAAAGCATCAGCGAGCCGATGCGGGTCATTGGTAAAGATCAGCATCTCAGCCAGTTGTTCAACCGGGTGCAGTCCCTGCTGAAAGGAGACAGCGAAGAGGCTGAAGGACACTTTGTTCCACATTGTCCCGAAAGCCTGGAGGAGACCGGTTTAACCCAGGATGAAATCGAACGCCTGATCCTGAAGTACCTGCTCGCCAAGGGAACCCAGACCGGACGCCAGATCTGTTCGCAGATCAAGCTTCCTTTTAGCATTGTGGATGCCATTCTGAAACGGGCCAAGCAGGATCAACTGGTTGCCTTTGGTGGCACAGCCGAGATGGGAGACTACGAGTTTACTATCACAGAACTGGGGCGCGAGAGAGCCCGTCGTTATACCCAGGAATGTACCTACTTTGGTGCAGCCCCGGTGTGCTTCAAGGATTATCTGAAGGCGATGGAGGCACAGAGCATCGCCAAACAGGAGGCTACTGAAGCAGATTTGAAAGCGGCCTTTTCGGATCTGATTATCAATCCGAAGATGCTGGATCGTCTGGGGCCCGCCGTGAACTCGGGGCGGGGGATGTTTTTGTTTGGCGAAGCCGGTAATGGTAAAACCAGTATTGCCGAGCGGATCACGAAAGCGTTTGGCTCGACGATCTGGATTCCCCGTTGCCTGGGGATCGATGGAGATATTATCCGTATTTTCGATCCCGGACTGCACGAAGAGGTCGTTCAGGAAGTTCATTCTGAGGGACTGTTCGATCTATCAGGGATCGACCCGCGGTGGGTACAGATTGTACGCCCTACGGTGATTGCCGGAGGTGAGTTAACCATGAAGGAACTGGAAATCACGCAGAACCCGCAGACAAAAATCTGCGAGGCACCACTGCAGCTGAAAAGTAACTGCGGAACGTTTGTGATTGACGACTTCGGACGACAGCGGATGCCCGTAGATGAACTGCTCAACCGCTGGATCGTGCCTCTGGAAAAACGTTACGACTTTTTGAATCTGCCCAGTGGCAAAAAAATTCAGGTTCCGTTCGATCAACTGATTATCTTTTCGACGAACCTGGAGCCGAAGGATCTGGTGGATGCAGCCTTCCTGCGGCGGATTCCCTATAAGATCGAAGCCCTGGATCCCACGGAAGAAGAATTTCGGGCGCTATTCGAATTGATGGCACCAATGATGGGGTTTCAGTTCGATGTCGAAGCTTTTGAGTACCTGGTTGAGACGCACTATAAAGCCGTCAATCGGCCGTTCCGTGCCTGTCAGCCGCGAGACCTGCTGCTGCAGGTCAAGAACTTCTGCGTTTACAAAGAAGTCCCGCGCAAGCTGACGCCAGCCGCCTTTGATTTTGCAGTCGAAAACTATTTTTCCGTCATGTGAAATTGCCGGTGTGCTGCCTGATCAGGCGGGCCATTCGGAATCACAGGAATGACAGCGGAATCCGACGACCGTGGCTGTGCCGGGAATCAGACGGTTTTTCTGATTCAGCAGACCATCTCGCAGTTCCAGCTTCTCAACAGCCGAACTGCCACAGTCGCTGCATTGCTGGTTCAGAAAAATGGTGCGGGCGCGTTTCAGAACCCAGTCTTCCTGTTTGCGGCTGTGTGATTTCTTCACGCGTGCTCGCTGAAACGGCAGAATCATGGGGGTAGTTTCGTCCAGAGAGACGACAGGCTCAGTCTGGGGTTCATCCGGGTAATAGACTTTTAAAATGCTCATCCATGAGCTCCTTACGTAATCAATCCCTTGATTAAATATTCCAGTCAATCCGAACAGGAATGTTTCCGGGGGTAGTCTTCGCATGGCCGGTAGAACAGAATTGTCTGGTGATGCATACGAAGAGGGGAGAAGGATAAAATTCTCTTATTAAGTTGGCAAGAGGTTTTAACTCAAAGGTATCAATATTGTAAAAAATTCCTGCTGTGATCCGACAGAAAATGTGAGAATAGGAAGAGTCAGGGGTATGGCGATGATGGAAGGTGGTTGCGCCGGAAAGAATGCTGTATGTTTTTTGGTGACGATTCGTTAAAAATGTCCGACTTCAGCATTGGCTGGAGAAAGAGACAGGCAGGTTTTTACAGGAGTTGTTCCCATCAATAAATCGAAGTTAGTAAAATTAATACTGGGTGTCATTGTTACAATCGCCTGTCTGCTGGCAGCGGTCTGGGGGCTGGACTTTGAGCAGATCTCCACCAGTTTCAAACGAGCTAATTACTGGACATTACCTGTCATGTTGGCATTGCTGTTTGTCTTTTTCTGGCTCAAAGCCTTACGCTGGCAAATGCTGCTCGAGCCGATTAAGAAGCTGACCGTCTCGCAGGTCACGCCAGCGATGATGATTGGTTTCATGGGTAACAATATCTTGCCCGCTCACCTGGGAGAATTCTTACGTGTCTATGTTCTGAGCCGTCAGTACCAGATCCCTAAGACAACAGTGCTTTCCACGGTGGTACTGGAGCGGTTATTCGATGTGGTCGCCATCCTCTGCTACCTGGGGATTGGGATCTATTTTGCCCCCAACTTTCCTGAAGAATATCAAACGGTCAGTTTGATTGTCGCCCTTGGTATTTTAATTACAATTATTCTGGTAGCAGCCTATCTCATCTGGACTGAGACAGTAATCAGCCTGTTTCGAGGCATTTTCAGTTATCTCCCTTTTCTGCCGGAAAAACTGACTCATCTCGTTTTGGAGATGATGCGGTCCGGAGCGCTGGGCATGACCTCCATGAAGAGTAAACGGCTGTGTTTTGGAATTATCTGGACATCATTTGCACAATGGCTGATCAATGGGATCAGTATTTATGTGGCGCTCTGGAGTTTTAATATTCGGGTCTCGCCCCTGGCTGCTTTCGTTGTGCTGGGGGTTACAGCATTCGGGGTGACAGTGCCTTCGACACCTGGTTTTTTTGGTGTCGTTCAATTCTGTTTTACACTGAGTTTAAAAGCGTTTGGTGTATCCAATGCAGATGCTTTTTCGGCTTCTATTTATTATCAGCTTTCACAGTATTTTCCCGTTACCTTCATCGGCTTGTATTATTCCAACCGTGAGGGATTAAAATTCAGTGATGCCGAGCAGGAGGCAGAGAAAGAGCTGGAAGAACTGGAGGGAGGTAGCGCATGAGGGGATCACGGATTCAGAAAGCAAATGCAGGCAGTCTCGTAGACAAACTCAGGGAGCCAGTGTTGCTGGCTTTCCCAGTTTAGTCTGCTTCAGGTTCGCCACGCCTTGTTCCGTAATCAACAGATCATTAATTCGATTCTCTGTCAGGACTGAATCGATCACTTCCACCTGGGATGTTCCGTTGACTGCCAGGCCACTACGTCCGTTGCCGGTACAGGTGACATTCTCGAGGATAATGTTCTTACAGCGGTCATGAACGTTAATGCCATCGATACGAAAATTTTTGAATGTCACGTCCGAGATTTGAACCCCTTCTACATCAACCAGTGAGAGGCCGACAGACATACCGGCGAGTGAAAATGCCTCCATGGGAGGGAGCTGATTTTTGAGTTCACGGTAATAAATGGCTCCTTGAATGGCAGCCCAGTGTCCTGCAGGGATGTCGGTCAGTTTGATCTCATCGCCTGTTTCGGGACGATACTCCGGCAGGGTTTTTCCATCCAGGTACAGGTTGAAATATCCTTTTCGGAATGGTGTCACTTTCCACAGGCCGTCCTGTAGAGGTTTCCAGCCTCCCTGGGGAACGGGGATGGCACCGCTGATCGTCGCACCATTTCCCAGTATCGTAAACATTTCCTGGCCGATTCCGCTGAAGCGTTTGCCGGCGAGGGTAAAAGATTCCAGGTAAGGGATGTCGTTATTGATCAGGATGATTTTGTCACCGGGGCGGGCGTACTCCAGTGCCCTTTTGATCGTTTTGACAGGTCCGTTTTTGCCGGACACAATTTTGGGTGAAATTCCATTCAGCGCGTTGTTTCCTGCGCGATTATCGACATAGATTACGCTGCTTTCTGCTGAATTTGTAGCACAGAACAGAAATGCCAGGCAGAGTAACCCGGTCTGGAATTCTACAAAACGAACTGCGTTTCGCATGGCTGCTTTCCTGTCTGGTTCAGTTTTCTGGAGTGCGTCTGGACAAGAGAATGAAAATTTCTTACAGCAGAAAAAACCCCGGTTGAAAACCGGGGTTTGTCGTTGCGTTTCTATCGTTCGTTCTTAGCGTTCGGTTACAGGAATAACAGGGCGTTCTTCGTAACCGATGTAGTTTGCTTTGGGGCGGATGATTTTATTTCCGTCCAGTTGTTCCAGGATATGGGCACACCAGCCAGCGATACGGCTGGCGGCAAAGATACAGGTAAACAGATCCCCGGGGATCCCCATGTAATGCTGGAGACTGGCTGAATAGAAGTCGACGTTGCAGTTCCGCTGGATTTCGTCGTAGACGAGTTTTTCCATCTCAATGGACATCTCGTACCACTTGGGTTCGCCCGTTTCTTCTCCCAGACGTCGAGAAAGTTCTTTCAAGTGTTTTGCACGCGGGTCTTCCACCTGGTAAACCGCGTGTCCGAAGCCCATGAACTTTCCCTTGGCTTCGCGTACTTTTTTCACATACGGGGCTACATTTTCGAGTGAACCGATTTCGAAGAGTGTTTTCAGGACTTCGATGTTCGCTCCCCCATGCAGTTTCCCCTTCAGTGCACCGATGGCGCCTGTGACTGCGGAATAAATATCGGGAAGTGTCGCAATAATCACACGACCGGTAAACGTACTGGCATTCAAACCGTGTTCTGCATGCAGTGTCAGGATGAGGTCCATGGCACGGGTTGCGTCTTCACTCGGTTTCTCGCCATTAATCATATACATGAAGTTGCCGGCGTGACACAGTTCGGGATCTGGTTCCACCGGCTCAAGTCCCTGGCGTACCCGATGAATGGCTGCCACGATGGTTGGGATCTGTGAAATCAGTTTGATTGAGATCTGCAGCCGATTCTCAAATGTTTCCACTTCGGCATCGGGGTCGTAGACTCCGGCCAGCGATGTGATCGATCTCAGCAGTGCCATCGGCAGTGCTGAAACGGGGAGTTTCTTCAGTGCTTCAATCAGTTCCGGAGGAATGCTGCGGTGCTGTTTCAGGTCGGCCTGATAGGCGGCGAGTTGAGTGGCGTTAGGAAGTTCTCCGTTTAATAACAGAAAAGAGACTTCCTCAAACGTCGCATTCTCTGCCAGATCGTCGATGTTATATCCACGATACAGCAGTTTTCCGATGGTTCCATTGACTAAACAGATAGAACTGTCTGCTGCTACGATCCCTTTTAGCCCTTTGACAGCTTCGCTCGATGTTTTCTCTACGTCTTCTGCGCTCATTTGAACTGGTTCCACTTTCTCAACTACAGCCAATAAATTCCAGTAAGGTTGATGGATCACGCACCAGGGGCTCTGGTAAGACAGTAATCTCCGCCCGACTTTAAGTAAACAAACTATGGAAAACTCGTGTGCTCCCAGTATATCAAGCCCTTACATAAGTTCAATCAAGCGAAATTGATTCCCGGGGGTCTTCTCCGATTCATGCTGGATAAAGCGAATTTTTCGGAAAAACTCCACTATCTGTTCATGAACTGTCGAAATCAGGGGATTGACTATTCAGCCCGGAGTGTGAAAATATAAGGAGCCAATCAGGTTACATCCTGTTTGTCGCATCAGAGCTTCCTGAAATGTTAGAGGGAAAGCTTTTTTGTTTTCTGACTTGAGCTGTTTTTTGAATCTGATTGTTTTTCGGCCTGAATCGTGAACTTTTTAGCACACGTAAGTTGTTATCTGGTAACGTTGCAGAGGTTTTTTAAATATTTTTTAAATCGGTGTTGTGGATTTCCGTAGACGTTACGGAAAGTTGTGGTAGGATAGGGCCATATGAGCTGGAGGCTTATTGGCTTTTTTCAGGTTCTCGGGAGAAGTAAGGATGTCTTGGGAGAGAACCCTCTTGATTAATTTTGTTGGCGAGTCGGAAGTTACGACGAAGCGCGTCAAAGCGTATTTGAGCAACTTGGTTTTTCAGATGCTCTACGCAATGCCCAACTTACCTCCAGCGATCAATTTGTGCTTCGGGTCTAGCTTGAGCCTGATTCCCCCCAGGGGAAACGGTTTTAACGCCGGCACAAACAACACCATCAGGTTTTGGAGTTTTTTGCGTTTATTTCATAGCTTTATCGCTATAGGTATTCCTCGGTGATGAGTAGAGTGGCAGTAAGAATTATTAAATCGACATCGTAAGCAAATGTTGGAAAAGTAGAGGGAAAAGATCAATTATGACGCCTGCTGATCCCCCTGTGCTTTTATTCTCATAAACAGAAACGCCGTGGTTACACACGGACGTGTGGCCGTAATTTTTTTGATAATACAAATTAAGGGAGTGACCCGTGCACCGTTTCGATGCAAATCTGAACTTACTATTTCAGGAAGCGGAAAAACAAGGTTTTTTAACATTTCAACAGGTTCATACGTTCCTCCCTGACGAAGGTGGCAATCCCGCGCTGATTGAATATATCGTCGTGGGCCTGGAAGAGCGAAACCTGGATCTGATTGATGATCCGAATGCTGATATTGATGACGAGGAAGTCACCGCCGTTGATACTTCGGTTGGTACCGACTCGGAAGTAGCACGGGGCGCAGATGAAGATTCCGATGATTCTTCTGCCATCGTTGAACCGGAAACATCACTTTCATCGCGTGATCCCATTCGGATGTACCTCAGCCAGATGGGAAATATTCCCCTGCTGAGTCGCTCGCGTGAAATCTTTCTGGCCAAGAAAATTGAAATCACCCGTAAACGCTTTCGCCGGACTGTTCTGGAATCTGATTTCGCTTTGAAAATTGCGATTGATACCCTGGAGAAAGTATTCGCCGGCGAGCTTCCGTTTGAAAGGACGTTACGCACCTCTGATACCGAAGATGCGACCAAAGACCAGATCATGGGGCGGATGCCGTTCAATATTTCCACCCTGAAGGCGCTGCTGCAGAAAAACGCTGATGATTTTGAACTCATTCACTCAGGGGAACTGGGTAAAGTTGAGCAGCGTGAAGTGCAAAAACGGATGATGGTTCGTCGCCAGAAAATGGCAACACTCTGTGAAGAACTCTGTCTGAGAACACAGCGTCTGCAGCCGGTTCTCAAACGGATTCATCAGATTGCCGGTCGCATGCGGGAAGTTCAGGAACAGCTGGAGGACTACAAACAGCTGCGTCACAAGGCGACCGATCACCGGCTGCTGGAACGCGAGTTATCGGAACTGACCAGTATGGTCGTAGAAACTTCAGAAGACTTTCAGACACGTTCCCGGGAAATCAAACGTCGCTTTGATGACTGGACTGAAGCCAAACAGCAACTCTCAGGAGGTAACCTGCGACTGGTTGTCTCGATCGCCAAAAAGTACAGAAACCGTGGCTTAAGTTTCCTCGACCTGATCCAGGAAGGAAACGCGGGCCTGATGCGTGGTGTGGAAAAATATGAATATCGCCGTGGTTACAAGTTCTCCACTTATGCCACCTGGTGGATTCGTCAGGCCATTACCCGTGCCGTTGCCGACCATGCCCGTACCATTCGAATTCCCGTGCACATGTTCCAGAGCATTTCCACTCTGAAAGCACGCAGCGAACAGATTCGTCAGGAAACCGGCCGCGAACCCACTATGGAAGAACTGGCTGATTCTGTCGGTCTGGGTGTGGAAGAAACCGAACGGATCATGAAAACCTGGAAACATCCCATCAGTCTGGACACACCAGTGGGTGAAAGCGAAGACAGCAGCTTCGGTGATTTCCTCGAAGACGGTCATGAATCTTCTCCCGCAGACGCTGCCATGCGTGAAATGCTGAAGGATAAAATTGAGCATGTTCTTAAAAGTCTGACCTATCGGGAACGCGAAATTATCCGTCTGCGATATGGTTTAGGCGATGGTTACAGTTATACACTGGAAGAAACCGGTCGTATCTTCAAAGTGACCCGCGAGCGAATTCGCCAGATTGAATCCAAGGCCCTGCGGAAATTGCAGCATCAGACCCGCAGTGCACACCTGCGAGGATTCGTTGACGCCATTTTTCCAAATAAGGAAGATGAAGAACACGAAGGCGAAGAGGGCGTACAGTCAGATCAGGAATCTTCCACCATGGTGGGGGCAATCGAGTAAGTCCATAATTCTTACCCTGCTGCACCAGATACAAGGCGGTTTGCTGTTTTCACGAACAACAAGCCGCCTTTGGCTTTTCTATTTCGCTCAATTCGAATAGTTTATACTCAGCTGGAGCGATTTTCGTGTTCAAGTTCCCGGTCCGTCAGCAGGGTTGACAGATCAGAGGATGTCGTCGAGCACATCTGACCTCTCCCGGATTCGACCTGGATCGCGCCGGAGTCAGTACAAACCTGTATTCAGGTTGGCTGTAGCATCTCCAGGATTGTTGGGAGCGAGTATAAACATAGCAAAGGGCGTGCTGGTTCATCGGGAAACGCCCGGATTGAATGTTCTGGTAACTTCAATCCTCCTGGATTTCATCATATTTATGGAGTATTACACATGGGTCTTTTTGAAGGCAAAAAAGGTCTGGTTCTCGGCATCGCGAATGACCATTCGATTGCATGGGCCATCACAGAAAAACTTTATGACGAAGGGGCCGAAATTGCTTTCACGCACCTTCCTGATAAAGATCCAGAGCGTCCGCGGATGGAACGTCGGCTGCGGAAGCTGGTCGAGCCTAAGGGCGCCAAGATCATGATCCCCTGTGATGTAACAAAGGATGAAGACCTGGATCGGGTTTTCGAAACCGTCAAAGCGGAATATGGCGAGATTGATTTCGTATTGCACTCGATTGCATATGCCCCGATGGAAGACCTGAAAGGCCCCGTATATAACGTGAGCCGTGACGGTTTCAAGCTCTCTATGGAAATCAGTGTCTATAGTCTGCTGGCCGTTGCCAAACGCGCCAAAGATCTTCTGAAACCGGGTGGCAGTATTCTGACTCTGAGTTACCTCGGCGGAGAAAAAGTGATCCCGGGTTACAATGTGATGGGCATCTGTAAGTCGGCCCTGGAGAATTCAGTCATGTACCTGGCGAACGAGCTGGGACCGCAGGGCATCCGTGTGAACAGCCTGAGCGCAGGACCTTTGAAGACACTCAGCTCATCGGCTGTGGGCGAATTCGACCTGATGATGAAACTCTATCAGACGATGTCACCCCTCCGCAAAAATATCACGCCGGACGATGTCGGCAAGGCCGGCATGTATCTGCTCAGCGATCTGGCCAGTGGTGTTTCCGGAGAGAACCATCATGTGGATTCCGGCTATCATGTCATGGCGGCTCCTCCCATTGAAATGCAGCAGGAGCAGGCCCAGTCTTAATCGCGGCCGCAAACCCTATATTCAATTCAAGCCATCTGTTGAACACAACCGTTACAACAGGTGGCTTTTTTTGCGTCTATCCTCCCGGAGTTTCCAGCCAACCCCAATCGGAATCTTGAGAAAATATTGTCTGACTGGGTTAAAATTCCGCTTTTACTCATCCTGTTGCCTCACATTGAATGCTCTCAGCACAACTCCCTTTTTGCTAACGATTCCGATATCGGGAAAAAATCTGCCGGTTTCGCAGGTTTTCGTGATCCGAACAATGAATTTCACGTTCTTGTAGCTGCAAGTCTCTTTTCAAGGTTCATACTTGATGAACCGTACATGTTGAATTGTTTTTTAAACGCAGCTTGAGCAAATTGAGTCGCTTGTAACCTCTCCGTTTTTCCATCACCCCGGAGTCCGGGAGTATTCGGTGCCTGAAATTATCAAAGTCAGTCTGGAATGGCCTACGCTGCCGGCAACCATCCTGTTGGGGATTTGCCTGTTGTACTGGGTCTGTGTCATTCTGGGGTTCATGGAATTAGATTTTTTAGATTTTGATCTGGATTTTGAAATAGGCACAGACGGTCCTTCTTTTCTTGATTTTGGATTTATCGGACTTCGGTTTTTGAATATCGGTGAAGTACCGGTAATGCTCTGGTTAAGCATATTTTCACTCTGTATGTGGATGCTTTCCGTTAATTTTGATGCCGGTGTCAAAATCAATACCGCGATGGATTATCTACCGTTAGCGATCAGAAATATCGGGATCAGTCTGGTAGTTACCAAGCTGATAACTCAGCCTTTTAAAGGATACTTTCATTTCACTCCCCCCAATCAGATCGAGACATTACTGGGAAAATCGTGTGTCGTGACCAGCACCACGGTGACTGACCGCTTCGGCCAGGGAGAGCTGGAAACAGAGGGAGCGCCATTAAAACTGCATATACGTGCGGAGGACGAAACAATCCAGAAGGGAGATCTGGTTCGACTCGCAGACTATAACTCGGATAAACAGGTTTTTTACGTCGTAAAAATTAGCCAGGAGTCATAAGATCATGTCCATTTCGACGTTTCAACTTCCCGCAGCGTTTCTGTTGGGAGTCGATTTTTTCAGTGAGTCAGTGGTGATCGCGGGGCTCCTCATCGGAGTATTTGTGATCGGTTTTGCAGTGGCGGTCTCCCGCTTTTACCGCAAAGTAGGGCCGGAAGAAGCTCTGGTACGCACGGGTGTTGGTAATTTAAAGGTGGCCAACGGAGAAGGGATCTTTGTGATCCCGGTTCTGCACCGGGCCGACCAGATGGACCTGTCTGTTAAGCGGATCGAAATTGCCCGCAAAGGGGAAGTTGGTCTGATCTGCCGGGATAATATTCGCGCTGATATCGAAGTCGCCTTCTTTGTGCGCGTCAATAATACCGCAAACGATATCCGGAATGTGGCCCAGTCGCTGGGGTGTAAACGAGCCTCCAGCCGCGAAGCACTGGTAGAGCTGTTTGATGCCAAGTTTTCCGAAGCCTTGAAGACCGTCGGTAAACATTTCGACTTTGTCGAACTCTATAACGAACGGGATAAGTTCAAGGAAGAGATTCTGAAGATCATCGGGACCGACTTGAACGGCTATGTGCTGGACGACTGTGCCATCGATTACCTGGAACAGACGCCCCTGGAAAAACTGAGCCCGACCAATATTCTCGACGCCGAGGGGATCAAGAAGATCACCGATCTGACAGCACGCGAGCATGTGTTGTCCAATCATATTACCCGCGAAAAAGAGAAGACCATCAAGAAACAGGACGTGGAAGCCCAGGAAACGATTCTGGAACTGGAACGTCAGCGTGTCGAAGCAGTCGAAAAACAGACCCGGGAAATCGCTTCATTAACCGCTCGTGAGCATGCAGAAGCACGTCGAGTGGAACACGAAGAACGGCTGAAAGCAGAAACGGCCCGTATTCGTACCGACGAAGAACTGGCGATTGCCGAAGAAAATAAACTGCGTCAGGTGATTGTGGCTGAAAAGAGCAAACAGCGTACGGAAGCTGTCGAAACCGAACGTGTCGAAAAAGATCGCCTGCTGGAAGTCACCGAACGCGAGCGCGTTGTAGGGATTGCCGATATCGAAAAAGACAAAGCCATTGAAGTGGAAAAACGCAATATCCAGGAAGTGATCCGCGAGCGGGTTATCGTGGAACGGGCCGTTGTCGAAGAGGAAGAACGGATCAAGGATACACACGAATTTGCGACAGCAGATCGTCTGAAGCAGGTCACCGTCACCAGGGCGGAAATGGAAGCCCAGGAAAATCTGGTCAAGGAAGTCAAGGCTGCAGAAGCTCAGAAATCGTCTGCCGAACTGCTGGCAGAAAAAGTGGTCATCGAAGCGGAGGCAGATAAGACGGCAACCGAGAAGAAATCGGATGCGATCAAAGTCATGGCGGAAGCCAAGACAGCCGATGGAGCTGCCTTGGGACTGGCAGATGCCCAGGTCATGATTGCCAAAGCGACTGCCACCGAGAAGACAGGTCAGGCCGAAGCCAACGTTCTGATTGCCAAAGCAGAAGCAACCGAAAAGACCGGAACAGCGGAAGCCAAAGTCATGCAGCTCAAGTACAGCTCGGAAGCGACTGGTATTGTAGACAAGGCCAAGGCGATGAAACTCTTCGATGGAGTCGGCCGCGATCACGAAGAATTCAAGATCAAAATCAACAAGGAAAAAGATATCGAACTGGCGGCAATCGCTGCCCAGCAGGAAATCGCAGAGGCCCAGGCGGGTATTGTCGGCGAAGCATTGAAATCCGCCCGCATCGATATCGTCGGTGGCGAAACGACGTTCTTCGATAAGATCGTGGATTCGATCAAGAGTGGTAAATCGATCGACCGTTTCGTTCACAACAGTGAAACGCTGACGGACATTAAGAATACGTTCTTCAATGGAAATCCGGATTACTTCGAAGATCAGCTCCAGACCTTTATTTCCCGGTTTGGCATGTCCTTCGAAGATGTCAAGAACCTTTCGATTGCCGCTTTGATTTCTCAGATGCTGGTTCAGGCGGAAGGGGAAGAAGATCGATCGACTCTCAATCGCCTGCTCTCGACTGTGAAAAATCTCGGGATTGCAGATAAAAAAGTGTCTTCCTTCCTGAAGACCAAGGTGGAAAAGTAGTCATCAGACTCACTTCATCTAATGCATCATTCAGTCGGCTGTCTCTCCGGGAAAATAAGTGTTCTGGAGAGAACGCCGATTGAAGTCGGTCCTGTCGTCTGCAAAAATAAACAGTAAAGTGTTTCCCGGGAAATCGATTCCAATGGCTGATTTGAAAAATGATTCAGAAGAGACTGCAGAGGGCAATGCAGATGCCATTGCCCTGGAGAGCAGTACCTACGAAATTATTCAAAATCGACTGAGGAGTCACGGGAAAGAACTTCAGGCCCGCTTAGGGAAGCTGAATGAACTTCGTAAAGAAGTATTTGGTTCGATTGAAACCCGTCTCATTGGCAGTGACCGGATTACGACCGAACATAATTGTGTACCCCGCGATATGCTGGCTGTCGGAAATCGTTTCCTGTTTGGCTATAACGTCAATTTTGGATTGAAGACCGAAATCAGCCTCAGTGATGTTTTTGCCGTTTATGAATTCAAAGAGGGCACCTATCATGCCCTGCCTCTCGATCTGATTCGCGACGCTGCATTCGAAAAAGATTTCAAAGACATCTACCGCTACTATAAAAAAGCCACTTTTGCGAAGTTCTTCGTGAAAGGACCTTTTTTATATATGCTGTTTAAGGTCGGAGATGGCCCGAAGGATTTCAAATCCTTCAAGTGGGCCTTCCAGAGTGATCAGCTGGTTTACGTTGATAACCGCAGTGATCATGAAGTTCAATATCCCGCACAGCAGGAGTTTCAGTGGACGCGCACACATCGTGATCTGCATTACGCAGGCCTGCATCCTCATGTTTCAATTGATGACCGATTGTTCGTCGAAACCGTGGGCGGCGATCTGACGATCAAAATTGAGAACAACACCGAAACCGGGGAAGGCATCTACTCTGAACCGGTCGACGATCCGGACCAGATTCTGGATGATGCGGAAATCTTCTATGCCCTGATCGGGTCACTGATTCTGCTGAAAATCAAACCCTATAAAGAAACGAAGTATCGCTACTTCATCTACAATGAAAAACTGCAGAAAGCCCAACGGCTTGATTCCATCAAGGATGCCTGTATTCTGCTTCCCGATGATCATGGCCTCGTGTTTTCAAATGGCTATTATCTGCAGAATGGCGAATCAAAAACATTCGAAACCGATCTGCAGGATATGCTCTACCAGGAGCGAATTGCTTCTCCCAATGGCGAAGACTTTCTGTATGTGTTTTATCAGCCTGAGCAGGGGGCCTATGTCCTGTTGCAGTATAACCTGATCGAACAGAAGCTCGATACGCCTATGATCTGCCACGGGTTTACCCGGTTTGAAGGCGGAGAGCTGATCTGCTTTTCCAGGCAGGATGAACCGCAGAAACATCATATGCTGCAACTCTGGAAAACACCCTATATTAGCGATTCGTTTCAGATACCTCATAAGCAGGATTCGTATCTGAATAAAATTGGGAATAAAGATATCGTGCGTGGCATGGCAGAATGTCACGAGTTGCTGGGACTGATCAATCGTAAAGATGCCTATGAAAATCTGTATGTGGATCTGGTGAAAGTCTCCGGCGATGTCCTCGATTCCTATTTCTGGATCAATCAGGAGGATACTTTTGCGCCGGGAGAAGTCGTACTTGAAATCAAACGCGCTGCGGAAGCTGCTGTCACCGAATACGAAAAAGTGCTCCAGCTGCGTCAGAATACAAAACAGAAGACCGCTGAAGTTGAAAAGTTCACCCGGCAGACCTTAATTGAAATTGATCATCGTCGATTTGACAAAATCGACGACTTCGTACAGAGTCTGGCCAGTCTGAGAAGCCTGCGAGGCGATGTAATCTCGCTGCGTGACCTGCGGTACGTTGATCAAGGCCTGGTCGAGAAGCTGGAAAAGAGTGTCAGCGAAAAGAACGAAAAACTCGCTACACGCTGTGTTTCTTTCCTGATGCGGGACGACGCGCTCAAACCGTATGCAGATCGGATTGTAAATGCGACAGCACAGATCGAGGCGGTCGAGAAAGTTGCCGACGCGCGGAAAGTAGAGGAAGAGATCGAAGCCAGTTCAAAAGAACTGGAAATGCTGATTGAGATCGTCAGTAACCTCAAGGTGGAAGATACGACTCAGCGCACCGCGATTATCGATAATATCTCCACGAACTTTTCGAAAATCAACCAGTCCCGGGCTGCCCTGAAACGCCGCATTAAAGAATTGATGTCGGTCGAAGGAGTGGCAGAGTTCAACGCGCAGATGAAGCTGTTGAATCAGGGGGTGGTGAACTATCTTGATGTCTGTGACTCACCTGAAAAATGTGATGATTTCCTCACAAAACTGATGATTCAGGTCGAGGAGCTGGAAGGACGTTTCGCTGAGTTCGATGAGTTTGTCGAACAGTTGACTGAAAAACGGGAAGAAATCTACGCAGCGTTTGAAACGCGTAAACTGGCGATTGTCGAAAGCCGCAATAAGCGGGCGAATTCACTGGCGAAATCTGCGGATCGCATTCTGACAGGCATTCGCAGTCGCGCAGAACAGTTGAAGACGATCAATGAGATCAACGGCTATTTTGCTTCGGATCTGATGATCGATAAAGTCCGGGACATTGTACGTCAACTGGGTGAGCTGCAGGATACGGTCAAGGTTGATGATATTCAGGGCCGGCTGAAAAGTATTCGCGAAGATACCGTCAGGCAGTTGAAAGACAAGCAGGAGCTGTTTGTCGATGGCGAAAATATCATCAGGCTGGGGAACCGTCAATTTACGGTAAACCGCCAGGCACTGGATTTAACCACGGTCTTTCGTGATGACAGCCTGCAGTTGCATTTGACGGGAACCAATTTCTTTGAAGAAATCGAAGATGAACGCCTGCTGGCAACCAGGGAGGTCTGGGACCAGGAAGTGGTCTCAGAAAACCGGGATGTGTATCGCGTAGAGTATTTGACATATTGTCTGCTGAAGTCGGTGGAGGCCGACCCGGATCAGTCTCTGATGTCACTCTTAAAACTGTCCGATGAAGAACTGCTGGCGTACATTCAGAAATTCATGGGGCTACGCTACAGTGAGGGCTATATTAAAGGGGTGCACGATCAGGATGCTTTGCTGCTCTTGAAGTCACTGTTGAAAATCAAACCCGCTTTAGGGCTTCTGCGTTACCAGTCTGCTGCCCGGGCACTGGCCGGTTTATACTGGAACTACTTTTGTGACCCTGATACAAAAACGCTGTTTGAAACCAAGTTGATCGGCTTTGGCAGT
The DNA here is from genome assembly GCF_963972345.1 of uncultured Gimesia sp. NCBI lineage: Bacteria > Pseudomonadati > Planctomycetota > Planctomycetia > Planctomycetales > Planctomycetaceae > Gimesia > uncultured Gimesia sp. Next base: position 37,102 of record NZ_CAXAVM010000044.1, read on the forward strand.
GTAATGCAGGTCTTTCCTCAAACAGGTCAGCAGCAGTATTACATCAATGAACTCAGGCAGCAGCTTTCTCTGTTCGTTCAGCAGATTACCTGTCTGGACCAGGCTCTGGTATCCGAAGCTGCCGAGTACCTGTTTCAGGAACTGGTGCATGGCTCTACTTTTGTCATCAGCAAACGAGCAGCCGATCTGTATCATGAATTTGAAAAATATCTGAAACACAACAACGCAGCCAAACGACTCAAAGACAGTCTGGCTGCCACAAAAGAAAATCCAGTAAACTGGTTTCTTTTGGCGCGTGACTGGGTTCAGGCCTACCTGGATTATCTTGATTCGGAAGAAGACTTCGATTATCTGGACGAAGTGGCATTGCTGCTGTTGAATGAGAAACTGGACCGAAGTCGCCTGATTGACGCGACAGTGACCGAACAGATACCGGGCTTCTCAGGCTCGCATGCACGCATCCGGAATGGAGAATACCACCTGCACTTTAATCGCTATTCAAAGCGGCTGGCAGAATTTCAATCGGTAAATGTTCCACGGTATGAGTCCTATTTGTCTCTCAAGAAAGAGATCGTCGATCGGACGCGTGATGCCATGCGACTCGACGAATTTCGGCCTCGCGTGCTGACATCGTTTGTACGAAATCGACTGCTGGATGAAGTCTACCTGCCTGTCATTGGAGACAATCTGGCCAAGCAGATGGGAGAAGCAGGCGAAAATAAACGAACCGACCGGATGGGCCTGTTGATGCTGGTTTCTCCGCCGGGTTATGGTAAGACGACATTAATGGAATACATCGCCAATCGCCTGGGGATCATTTTCATGAAGATCAACGGGCCTGCACTCGGGCATCAGGTGACTTCACTCGATCCGGCTGCGGCACCCAATGCCGGGGCCCGGGAGGAAGTGAAGAAGCTCAACCTGTCGCTGGAGATGGGTGATAACGTCATGATCTATCTGGATGACATTCAGCACTGTAATCCGGAATTCCTGCAGAAGTTTATTTCACTCTGTGATGCGCAGCGGAAAATTGAAGGTGTCTACAAGGGGGAGACGAGAACTTACGATTTACGTGGCCGCAAGGTCGCCGTCGTGATGGCCGGAAACCCGTATACCGAGAGTGGCGAAAAGTTTCAGATTCCGGACATGCTTTCGAACCGGGCAGATATCTATAACCTGGGTGAAGTAATTGGCGAGCATTCAGATGCCTTCGAAATGAGTTACCTGGAAAACTGCATTACTTCGAATCCCGTGCTCAATCAGCTCTCCTCACGGAGCCAGAAAGACATCTATACGATCATCCAGATGGCCCAGGACGGGACCGGCGAACGGGGAGACCTGGAAGGCAACTACTCGGTGGAAGAACTGAACGAGATGGTTTCCACAATGAAGAAGCTGATTCGCGTGCGCGATGTGATTTTGAGTGTGAACCGCGAGTATATCCGCTCGGCGGCTCAGTCAGATGATTATCGTACGGAGCCTGCTTTCAAACTGCAGGGATCCTACAGAAACATGAACCGCATCGCTGAAAAAGTTTTTGCAGTCATGAATGATAAAGAACTGGAGAGCTTAATTGTTTCCAACTACGAAAACGATGTTCAGACTTTGACATCAGATGCAGAAGCCAACCTGCTGAAATTCAAGGAGCTGATGGGCATCTTATCTGAAACTGAGCAGGAACGCTGGAATGAAATCAAAAAGTCGTTCCGGAAAAATCAACAGCTCAGAAGTGTCGGCGGGGAAGATCGCATGGCCCAGGCGATATTACAACTTGCCAATGTGGGTGAAGGACTGCAGGATATTCGCGAAACGATGAATGCCGGCATTGGTCGGCTCACTGTTGAGAAGGAATCGAATCTGGATTTATATGCCAAAGACTTCGCGGAGCGATTTCAGCATCTGGCAGAGAGCCTGCATGCGATTCAGGCGGCTTTGACAACCGGAACAAAGGATGTGACCACCCTGTTCGAACAGTCTATCAAAACCAGATCAGAACAACACGGGACAGCTCCCGCGAGCGAGGCACCCGCCTCACCGCCAGATGACAGAATTACGGTTGTCAATAAAATCCCCCGTTCTCTGTTGAACGTACTGGAAACGCAGTTCGATCTGATGCAGGGCTGGATGCAGCCTCTCTTAACCTCTTCCCATGCCAACCAGGCCGAGTTCAAAGAGCTGAAAGACCTGGTGACTCGTTGCCTCAAAGATTACAACGCGCTGATCAATCGCGTGGATGACGAATGAATCCACCAGGTCTGTCTTTAAAACCAGCTTGTGACATGGATTTATTGGTTTGTGGTCATCAGTGAAAAAGGACATTTGCTACACAGGATTTTTGTGTTCAACGTCGATCGAAATTGAGTTTCTGGTCGATTCCATTATCAGTATTTGTGTTTCAGGTCCAGTTGATGATTTCAGCTACTGAATTTTGCCACGTCCCTGGATTGGCCAGACGACTTCCAGGCGATCATTGCGGAAGCCATAGAAGTTCTCGTGCAGAATCGTGGTGAAGTCGGCGTAACCGGGGATCAGTTCGATTTTGTCGCCGATCTTCAGGTCCTGTGATTCCGGCCCCAGTGTGACGGCACAGTGTTCGGCACTGAGCGCGGTGACTTGTGCATCCGGCCAGGCTTTCACCAATGGCAGCTGGAAGTCGGGATGCATGGTCTTCCGGCCGCAGTCGAGCACCATGCGTCCCTTTTCAGGTCGGCTGACAACGGTGGCGA
>NZ_CAXAVM010000045.1:0-39365 GCF_963972345.1 uncultured Gimesia sp.
TCGCAGCGTAAAACGTACCAGATTACCCAGTCGCAGTTCGAGCAGCTTACCAAGGGGCTCGTCGACCAGACCACCAGCATCACCAAGGCGCTCCTGAAAGACAACGGCATGGGCTGGGCTCATGTGGATGTCGTTCTGACAACCGGCGGATCTTCCCGGATGCCGATGATTCGGGATGCTTTGAAGCAGGCGAGCGGGACCACGCAGAATCTGTCTCTGCCTCCCGATCAGTCTATTGCGCATGGTGCCGCGTATTACGCGGGAATGCTGTTAAGCAACCGTGAATATGCAGAATCGATACTGACATCCGAAGCTGCCAGTCGGCTGGCCAAAATGAAGCAGCACAGTGTGAATGCCCGCTCGCTGGGGTTTCTGGTTCGCGATCAGTCCGGACAGCAACGCATTCCTCACTATATTCTGCCGGCGAATACCAAGCTGCCCGCGTCGGTCAAACATACCTATGGCACCGTGTCAGCCAATCAGAGGCGCGTGCATCTGAAGCTGATTGAAAGCGGTGCCTCTCTGGATGAACCCTTCGTGATTCTGGGGAACTGTGTGGTCGAAGGGCTTCCCGCTGATTTACCCGTGGATTCAAAAATAGAAGTCATGATGGAATACGACGCAGAAGCGCGGGTCCACGTTTCCGCCCGGGACTGCACGAGCGGAAAAGAAGCAAAAATTGAAATTACCCGCGAACAGAATCTGGTACAGCAGTCTCTCGCCGGGACAACTCAATCTTTACCAGCAAACAACCTGGCGGTAACAGAAAAATCGGAAACAGAAAAAGCAGAGGAGTCTCTGCGACTCGACGATATTCTGGACCAGGCCGAATCCGTCAATCATCCGAAAAAAGCCACTCAACCACCAGAGCAGCCACCAGTGTCTACCAGGTCCAGGCCGGCCACACGGGGGCTGGACAGCTCAGAGCGTCCCGTTGCATTGTGCAATCAATGTGGTGAACCACAACTGGGGCCTCCTGCTGCAGATTGTTCTTCACCCGAGCAACACACCAGAGGGACCCGATCAACAAAAAAACAAGCTCCTCAGAAAGACCCCAGAGGTCAGCAAAATTCACAGGGAAAAACAAAAGGTTCACCACAAGCAAAACGAAAACGAAAAACGACTTCCGGGCGTTCCACATCGAACTCGTCTGCTGCAGCATCGCAAAAAAAAGCCCGGCCAAAACCCACCGGTCAACTGGACGCTGCGGAAAGCGAATTCTGGGATCTGCTTGAGGATGCCTGAAACCGGTCTCATCACTGTTATCGACGATTCCAGCACACAATGAATTACTTAGGATGTTAAAACTCTGATGAAAATTGAACGGATTGAATTGTACCATGTGGCAATGCCTCTGATTTATCCCTGGCGGACTGCGTATGGCGAAGATGCAGCCATCCATTCGGTCCTGTGTCGCATGATCAGCGGCTCCGTGGAAGGCTGGGGAGAGAGTACGCCGCTGGCGGCCCCCTGTTACAGCCCTGAATGGGCCGGTGGTGTATTTCATACGGTTTCTGAATGGCTGGCCCCCGCTGTGATCGGTCAGGAATTTGAGAGTGGAGAGGCTCTCCAGAACACACTGTCACTCTACAAAGGCAATTCGTTTGCCAAAGCCGCCCTGGATAATGCCTGGTGGAGTCTGCATAGTCGCATGACAGGAGTTCCCCTGCATACTGCATTAGGAGCGACACGCGACGAAGTACCCGTGGGAGCCGATTTCGGAGTGATGGATCATCTGGATGATTTAATCGAAGCGGTGGGAACCGCGGTCGCAGAGAAATTTTCCCGCATCAAGCTCAAATTTCGACCGGGCTGGGATGTACTAATGTTACAGGCAGTACGGACAGCCTTTCCTGATGACATATTTCACATTGACTGTAACAGCGGTTATCGCCTGAGCGATGTCGCCCTGTTTCAGGCGATTGATGAATTTCAACTGGCCATGATTGAGCAGCCTCTCCAGCACGATGATCTTACAGATCACCGTGAGTTGCAGAAACTGATTCAGACTCCGGTCTGCCTGGATGAAAGTATTACGCATCCTTATCGGGCTCAGCAGGCGGTCGATTTACAAAGTTGTCAATATGTGAACGTCAAACCGGGACGTGTCGGCGGGCTGACGAATGCGGTGAAAATTCACGACCTGTGTCAGCAGGCAGGGATCCCCTGCTGGGTGGGAGGCATGCTGGAAAGTGCCACCGGTGCCTCGCATTGTGCGGCCCTGGCTATGCTGGATAACTTTACCTATCCCGCTGATATTTTCCCCAGTGAAAAATATTATCGTGAAGATCTGTCTGAAGTTCCCCTGTCGCTGTCAGTGACGAAGGAGGGAGTCCCCGGCGTGAAAGCATTTTCGGAATTACCCGATCCGGACAGTCAGAGATTGCATTCACTGACGATTCAGAAAAAAATTATCAGCTCCTGAAATCTCTGCGGGAACTGGTTTGTTGTCAAATGTTCATAGTGTGAGTTCCGTGTTGAAATGAGATACAGCTGAAAATCAGGAAAACTTTCAATAAATTGACCTTACCGGGGAATAACCTGTGGTGTATCAGTATCTTTCTTCTTAGAGAGTCAGGTTATGTCATTATCGAATCATAACAATTCAGACGAACTGACAAGGCTGGTTGATGAGCATTATCAGCTGCTGTTTCGTTATGCGTACCGGTTGTCTGGCGACCGCGCTGATGCTGAAGATCTGACGCAGCAGACTTATCTGATTGCTCAGAAAAAATTGTCTCAGCTGCGTGATCCCAGGCTGGCCCGGTCGTGGCTTTGTACGATCTTGAGAAACCTGTTTCTGAAAAAAGTATCACAAAAGAACAGTTCTGTCTCTTTGAGTCTGACATTTGATCTGGCAGCAGAAGAAACAGCGACACAGGAACTGACATCACAAGAGTTGCAGAAGGCCCTGGATGAATTGTCCGAAGAATTCCGGGTTCCCTTATTAATGTATTACTTTGAAGAGCGATCTTATAAAGAAATCTCTTCTGAATTATCAGTCCCGATCGGCACAGTCATGAGCCGGTTATCGAGAGCAAAGTCATTTTTGCAGGAACGGTTTTCAGAACCTGTTCAAGATGCTGCAGCGATTCACACTTAGAAATTTAGACAGGACAGCGGCTTCATTATGAATACGTCAGAACCATCCCGATCATCAGGCTTTCCTGAATCAGACAATTCTGATTCAGGTCATGATGCTGATCATCCGGTTTTTGACGCGCAACTGAACCGGGTACTGTTTGATATCAATGTTCCAAGTGGATTGCGAGAAACTTTACTGCAGTCACTTTCTGACCAGGAAAACGCTGCGACTCTCACGGACCTGCCGCTGGAAACCCCCCGGAAGCGATTTCTACATCATCCCCGCCTGCTGGCCGGACTCTCTGCCTGCCTTGTACTGGCAGCAGTGCTGACTTTTCTCTGGGCTGCCCGACAACCGACGATTGCCCTGGCCCGCTTCGGCCCGGAACTCAACCTGGACAGTCGGCTGTTACCTGAATTCGATCAGCATTTTCCATCGCATCTGCCTGTCCAGGGAGGCTGGGACTCTCAGGGGCAATTGACGGTCTACAGCAAAACCTATGGTGTCACTGCCGGGACTTCAGGGTCACAGGACGCTGCTGCCCGTTTTTTTCGTCTTCGCACTGGAAATAACCGGTCTGTTTTTGGCGCTTTACTGCAGATTCCCGCCTGGCGTGTCACCCCCCTGCCGACACAGTCTTCTTTCGATTCGGGGCAGGTAGAATATTCCCAGTTAAATAAGGGGAATTATACTACCGTGAGATGGATCGAGAATGATCAGGTTTATGTGTGTATTGTGTTTGGCGGCGCACGCGAACTGGAAGCATTGGGACGTGCCCTGCAATCCACTTCCGCTTGAAATCAGAACCCTGACCGGCTCTACTGTTAGAGAGTTGTCTTTGCTGATCTGATGCAAATCATTTTCCACAAGGGGTTGTCATGCGCGTTTTATTTCAGTGCAGTCTGATGATAATGGGGGTCTGTATGTTCTCTGGGGTTCCCTGTAAAGCAGAAAGTTATGCTTATATCTCTCTGGGGGGAGAGAAAAAGATCGCCATTTATCAGTTGAATGAAAAAACGGGCGCGTTAACTCATCTTGGAGACGTGGAACTGGAAGGAGCACCCGGCTGTCTGGAAGTCGATCCACAAAAGAAATACCTGTTTGCATCCGTCCGCACAGCACAGAAATTTAAGAGTTTCTCGATCGACCCGCAAACCGGCAAACTGAAGCTCATTTCCAGCATACCGGCAGGAGGCAATGCCGCTTACATCGCAACGGATAAAACCGGCGGATATCTGTTTTCCGCTTATTACGGCGAAGGTAAAGTTGCCGTCCATCGACTGGGAAAACAGGGTGCGATCCTGGAAGAGGTTCTGCAGACGATTCCAACCGAGAAAAATGCACATGCGATTTTACCTGACCAGAAAAATCAGTTTGTCTTTGTACCGCATACCGGGCCTAACGCGATCTACCAGTTTCTCTGGGACGAAAAACAGGGAGTCCTGAAACCGAATTCTCCACCGAAGCTCTCCGCAGCCGCAGGTCTGGAGCCCCGCCATCTGGCGGTCTCGCAGGACAACCGTTTTCTCTACTTTGATAATGAAAAAGGAAGCTCAGTTACGGCATACAAGCTGAATGCAGAGACGGGAACTCTGACTCCCTTCCAGACCGTTTCGACGTTGCCCGCTGAGTTTAAGGGTAACAATACCTGTGCTGATATCGAACTGTCGCCCTCCGGCGATTATCTATACGCCTCGAATCGGGGGCATAACAGTATTGCCTGTTTCGCCGTTGATCAGAAAACAGGGGAGTTATCATCTATCGGACAGACGCCGACGGAAGATACGCCTCGGTCTTTCAATATCGATCCAACGGGTCGATTCCTGTATGCGGCGGGACAGAAGAATGGCAAACTGGCTGCATACAAAATCTCGCCTGAAAACGGAACTCTCAAACGATTTGCAACATATGAAGTCGGCAAATCTCCCTCCTGGGTAGAGATTGTAAAGTTTCCCTGATCCGCAAAATTGCCGCTATAATAAAGCGTGCTGTCAGCTTTTGCAGGAAATCGTTCAGTCAGCGAACAGAGAGCGTCGATGTTCTTCAGTGGATGAACTCAATGGTAGAGCTCGTCTCTGCGCAGCGTGTTCTTCGCTTCGTTAACTCTATTCATCGACTTTTTCTGCTCTTGTGAAGAGAGAGGCTCGTCATGCGCTTTTCTATATGCTCTTTGATTCTGACTCAGCTCTTCGTCGCTGCCTCTTATGGTCAGGAACAGACACCTCTGCAGATCAGCTCTGATCACTTCTCGGCAGACACACAGAAAAACTCGATCAACATTACAAAAATGCCGTCAACGGATGCTTCAGGCCCGGCGTATCAGCGGATGTCTGTCAGTCAGAAACTGATTCAGCAAAGAGCGTTTCTACAGGCGCAACAGCGAATGCAGCGTATCAGCGACCGGAAAGCAATGGGAATTACTCCAGGCAGACCGACCATTTATGTGAATGCGACTCCTCTGCCAACCTACTCTCAAATCATGCAGCAGTCAGCCTGGTATAATTACAATCCGTATCAATTCAATGGCTACTGGTATGGACCCGAATACTAGAGCGCATCACATTTAACCATAGCGTCTCTCAATCTATTATACTCGCTCCAAATGGGCCTGGAGACGCTACAGTAAAACTGGACACAGTCTAAGATTTGATCGACCGGGGTGAATTCACTCTTTTGCAGGAAGTGACTGTGCAAACTTCACTGCGCGATTGATCCAGTATTTGAGATCTTCTGAACTTCCATAACCCGCCTGCTCAACATAGATCATGCTTTTGAGCGGCTTGCCTGTGAAATCCATTTCGCGCGTGTCAGGTTCTTGCAGCGCTTTTTGCGCACCCTGCTCTCCCAGTCTCAACATCAGACGATTCTGCGTGACGCCACAGCACATGTTCCCGTGCAGCATAAAGCAGATCCCGCCAAACATGTTCCGTTCTGAATAGCCTGTGAGGCGTTTCAGCAGCAGGCGAACTCTTTGTGCCAGATCTTCATCGTACGGCATTTAAATCTCCATGCTGGAATTTATTCTCAGCGCCTTTCTTTTTTACAAAAAACTGAACAAACTGGAAGTGATCAGGGTTTTGATACAGGAAAGTGTATCTGTTTCTTCAGAGAATGTGAAAGTCAGGGATCTGGAATGTTTTGGATTCGAATTCTGTTATTGGTCTGTTTTATGGAGACGGGGTCTTTCATTCAAACGGTGGCCGCTCAGAATGAGAGAGTTGAAGACAAAACGGTAACGCAACCGGTTCCCTTTCATTCCATGAGTCTTTCCGGGCTGGATAATGTTTTTCAGATCGACCGGCAGTTTTATTCAGGGAGTGGGCCGCATGAGGAACAAAGTTTCCAGGCGCTCAAAAAGCTGGGAATTAAAACGATCGTCAGTGTGGACGGGACGACCCCTGATCTGGAACAGGCTCGAAAAGCGGGAATGAAATATATTCATATCCCGATTGGCTACGACGGCGTTTCCGAGCATGCCGGACTCGCTTTTGCGCGTGTTGCACGGGATCTGAAGGGCCCCGTTTATATCCACTGTCATCATGGCAAACATCGTGGTCCGACGGCAGCAGCTGTGGTCGGACTGTGTCGGGGCAGCCTGGATCAGAAAAGTGCCCTGCAGTTTCTGGCACAGGCAGGAACAAGCAAGGATTACTCCGGGCTCTGGAAAGATGTGAAACGCTTTCAAGTTCCCGATTCTAAAACCATTCTGCCTGAACTGGTGGAATCAGCAAAAGTGCCTCCCATGGTGGCCGCCATGGCGCAAATCAGCCATGATTTTGAGATGTCGGATAAGCTACAGCAGAACAAGCCAGGGGATCACAGGGAAAGACTGCGGGTATTGGTCCTGCTGCGCGAAGAATTACGTGAAACCGCTCGTAAATACTCTGATGATTATGATGAAATGTTCAAACAGTGGCTGAAAGAATCGGAACAGCAGGTAAAGGTACTGGAAGTCGCCGTTCAGCAGGGAAATCAGCAGATGTTTACAGCTGGCATGAAAAACCTGAAGTCTCAGTGCAAACGCTGTCACCAGGCTTATCGGGACTGAACTCTCTCTTGTTCGTTTACTCGGTTTCTTTCCAGATGAGTTCTACTCGCAGGCCTTTATTTTCTTCTGTAGGCGTATTCAGCTTTATTTCAAAATCATTTTTATTCCTACCCACATGCGCCAATGCACGTAGCGCAAACTGAAACCTTGATTCTGCTTTCGCCTGAATACGCATGCATCCCATAATGAACCCCTGTTCGATGTTTGAGAGAATTAGCAGGAAAAACAGCATAATAGGTAATCAGTAGTTGAGAATCGTAACAGAGTCTGGTGATAATGCACTCTCATTTATATCTATTTTATGGGCAGGGCTATGCGAATTATTTCTACAGTATTTTGGTCGGGTGTAGTGTTGGCAGTCTGCTGTTTCGGCAGAAGCGAAGCCGAGGAAAAAGTCAGCAGAAAGCGTTCTGAGCCCTCCGCTATCAACTCTTCGTGGGATGATCTGCTGGAAGGAATTGATACCCCCGAGGATTGGGTGGCGCATAAAAAGACGCTCAGGAAACGTTATCTTGAACTGATTCGTGACCAGTTCAAGCCGGAAAAACCTGATCTGCAGATACAGTTCCATGATACGGTGATTGTGGATGGGATCTACCGCCGCCAGTTGATCAGCTATCAGGTGGAAAACGACGAACGGGCCCATGCATATGTCGGAGTCCCCTTGTATTTAAGAGGCCCGGCACCCGGGGTCGTTGCATTACATGGTACTTATAAACAGGGAAAAGAACGGGCAGCCGGCCTGGTTGAGAACCCGGACAAAGCGTATCTGGATCATTTATGTCGGCGAGGGTATGTGGTAATTGCTCCCGACCATTTTGTTGCCGGGCACCGTATACCCGAGGCAGGACCTTACGATACCGAGGCCTTTTACAAAAAGCATCCCGAGTGGACCGCCGTGGGAAAATTTACTTACGAGCACTCGATCGCCATCGATGTACTGCAGACGATGAAAGAAGTGAACCCTGAGAAAATCGGTGTGATCGGACACTCTTTAGGGGGGCATGGTTCGATGTTTCTCGCTGCTTACGATGATCGAATCCAGGCAGCAGCCGGTAACTGCAGTGCTTCTTTTTTCCGCCAGAATTCTAAAGTAGAAGCATGGTCTCGAGATCGCTGGTATGTCTATTTTAAACACATCCGCCCTGACCTGCTGAACGGGGATCTGCCACCGATTGATTTTCATGAGATCATGGCATTGATCGCGCCCCGGGCATTTCTGGACCTGTCAGGACTGAACGATGGAGATCCACTGACCCAGCGGCAGCGCGTGTTGATGTTACTCAAGGTTATGGATGTGTATGAGCTGGAACAAGCTCCGCAGAATTTCGCATTTTTTGTGCATGGGAAAGGTCATTCGGTAGCTCATGAATCGCGGGAGTTGATGTATGGCTGGCTGGATACTCACCTGAAACCCTCTACAGCGACAAAAACAAAACTGGTGAAACCCTGAAAATTAGGAAAGCAAAATTAGATGGAACTGATTATAATCAGGCATGGCAAAGCGGAACATGCCGGTGTGGTACCTGGAGGAGATTCTGCCAGACCGTTAACGGAACATGGCAGTTATCAATTTCGAAAAGTGGCTCAATGGATGGTCGAACACCAGAGTTGTCCCGACTTGATTCTGCACAGTCCGCTGGTACGAACCACTCAGACGGCACAAATCCTGAAGCAAGAAGCGGAATTGAATGACGATTTCTGTCAGCCCCGGAACTGGCTCGGTTTTGGATTGGATCTGGAACAGTTGCTCTCATCCATCAGTAAGACTGCGTATGAACGGGTCGCAGTCGTTGCACACATGCCTGATGTTGCGCGGTGTACTTCAGAACTGATTGGGGGTGGTTACATCACCTTCAAGCCTGGTAATGCCGCATGCATTCAGTTTGAATCAGTCATCAGATCAGGTCAGGGAAGCTTGAAATGGCATCTGAGTGCACCCCTGTTTTAGCGCGCTGCCCGGAGCGTCAATAGAAATTCGTGCTGTAACGAGCTCTGATCGTGCAGCTAATACGAATTAAGAATGTTGCTTTGAGAACAGTTCCAGCACACGCGCATCAGTCAGGCTGTCGGCAATGAACTGAGCCGAACTGAAGTCCCCGTAGTTACTGTATTCGTGTGGAATCGAAACAACATAAGCGCCTGAGCCGACTCCCGACTTCGTACCTGTTTCACTGTCTTCCAGAACGAGCATCCGTTGTGGAGGGACGCTCATTTTTTCTGCAGCGGTCAAATAGATTTCCGGATGCGGTTTACCATGTGTGACATCTTCTGCAGTCAGGCTGATGGGGAAACGATGGATGAGGTCGAATTGCACGAGCAGAGTATCCAGGTAAGCCCGTGGAGAAGACGTTGCGACACATTTGGGAATCCCCAGTTCTTCCAGATAATCCAGCAGTTCGAACAACCCTTTCATGGGCTTGAGGTGATCCTGTAGAAGCGACTGGAAGATATCCTGACTTTCCAGCCAGAGTTCGTGGGGATCCTCTGGTTTATCCAGATGGCTGGAGAGATGTTCAAATCCTTCCATCGCCCGCCGCCCCATCATGCCCCGCAGGATATCGGGCGTCATCGATTTTCCACGGCGTTGCAGGAGTGCATCGCCTGATAGAAAAAAAACGTGTTCGGTATTAAACATTAATCCATCCAGATCAAAGGCGACTGCCTGGATGGGAAGCTGGTCTGACATGAGTAAACTCTTTTTTTGTAAAATAGAAACTGGTGAAGCGACTCTCTGATGTAGATTAGTCGTTCTTTCCAGCAGGTTCAATCGAATGGCCTGGACTGCCTCCCGTTTTGCTGTAGCGTCTCCCAGACCATCGGGACCTGGTGTATAATCGATTGTGATGTGATGCGCTCTAGAATGCAGGTTTCTGTCCTCGATAGCTGAGATCCAGCAGCTCCATGGGATGCGCGACCCAGAGTGGCTGATGAGACTGGCGGAGTTTGGAATCAATCTGCAATGTGCAGCCAACATTCCCGCTGATGACAATTTGTGCTCCCGTGTCCAGAATATTTTTCAGTTTGCGTTTTCCCAGTTGATCCGCCATTTCCGGCTGTGTCAGATTGTAGCTGCCAGCGGCACCACAGCAGATGGTCGATTCATTCAGGGGAATCAGGTTGAGCCCGGGAATCAGTTCCAGCAGTTTGCGTGGTTGATTTTGAACTTTCTGGGCGTGAACCAGGTGACAGGCATCATGGTATGTCGCGGAATGGGGGATTTCCCCCTGGGGAGCAATCGGCCCCAGTTCAAACAGAAACTCAGAGACATCCTTGAACTTTGACGCCAGTTGTTTCAACTGCTCTTTGTGTTCTGCGGAGACGCCCTCAATTTCTTCTGCGATGTGGCCATAATCTTTCAGCATGGCACCACAGCCGGCGACATTGACGATGATGGCATCGATGTCATCAAGTTCAAAAGCAGCCAGATTCTTTAATGCGAACTCCAGGGCAGCCTGGTCGGCACCGCTGTGATAGTGAATGGCGCCACAGCAGGCCTGCGTTTTGGGAATCACGACTTCGCAGCCATTGGCCTGCAGGACGCGAACCGTGGCTCGATTTACATGGCTGTACATCGCTTCCGAAACACAGCCTGTAAAAAAGGCAACGCGCGCCCGCTGGGTTCCCTGGGCGGGCAGAACTTCCGGCAGATCCGGTTCGGCCGGCTTGAGACGTGGCAGCAGATCATTCATGCGTTTCAGTTTATCCGGCAGCAGACTGGTCAGTTTCAACGCATTCATGAGTTTGTCGATTCGCAGAGTCTGCATGACCCGCGCCGGCACTAATGTCATCCGAATCCGACTGGGATAGGGAAACAGCCGGTAGAGAATCCAGCGGTGGAACCAGTCCTGTTGGGAGCTTTTACCCTGGCGGGCATCCATTTTCTGAATGTCGACGCGGAATGGCTCAATCAGGCGACCATATTGTACCCCGGAGGGACAGGCTGTTTCACAACTGCGACAGTCCAGGCAGAGATCCAGGTGACCGCGCACAGCATCAGAGAGTTCTACCCGCTGGTCGACCACCGCCCGCATCAGATAAATACGCCCACGAGGGCTGTCGTTCTCATTTCCCGTTTCCAGGTAAGTGGGACAGGCGGCAGTACACAAGCCGCAATGAATACAGTCCAGAAATTTCTCGTAAGGGATCTGAGAGCCGGGAATTTCTTTCGGATCTTTCGTGATGTCTACGGGATGAGAGCTAGAACTTCCAGGTTTCATATATTAACTCGTATGCGAGATGCAGTTAGTCGAAGAGATTGCGTTGAGTACGATTTTAAATTTCAACCAGTTCATTAAACCGTTGTGAATTCAGCAGGTGCTCAGGATCTAAAGCGTTTTTAAATTGTTTCATCAGATCCCAGCCTGCAGGGGGAGAACAGAACAGAGGCAGTGAATCAGACCAGTCTGACTCACACTGATAGATGTTCAAATACCCTGTTTTCGGATCAATGGTCGTTTTCAGCTGGTTGAATATCTGCTGGACATCATCCAGGGAACTGGCAGAATCCGGTAAATGCCCGAAAACAATTCCATCCGCTGCATGTGCCTGCACTGCGATATTCAGCTGAGTGGCTGTTTCAATAAATTTCATCATCTGCGAAGGGAGCAGAATGGCTTTGATCGTCACCGGGTCGTCGGAAGAGGTCTGATATTCAGTAAAGGCATCATACAGCCTGGTCGCCTCCTCGTTTTCCACGGTCTGGACATGGAGGGGGGAGAACTGATTCCATTCCGAGGCGATCTTGTCAGTCTGCCAGCGGACCTCGTTTTCAGGTCCTTCGTAACAGACGCACAAAGTATGATGGTCCGCAGGCAGTTCCAGACGCGCTTCTGCAGCAATCTGACTGGCTGCTTTTGCGTTACAGTATTCCACCGCAATCGGCCGTGTGCCCGAAGTCACGACTGCTTCCAGCGCCTGATCGATCGTCTGACAGGAATCGAACTGAAACCAGACCATGGACATCGACTGTGGTTTCGGTCTGAGGTTCAGCGAGACCTGGCTGATTACCGCCAGTGTGCCCAGTGATCCTACCAGCATTTTCCCCAGGTCGTAACCAGCGACGTTTTTCACTACACGACCACCGGATTTAAACAGATTTCCCATGCCGTCGATGGCAGAAATCCCAATGACATAATCACGAATCGTCCCATAGGAAAATCGTTTTGGACCATTAATATTGGTAGCGATCACACCCCCAATGGTTGCCCTGTTCGACTGGGGAACATCCAGGGGAAGCCTCTGTCCCTCCGCGGAGACAATTTTGATCAATTCGTCGATGCGCATGCCGGCTTCGACGGTAATGGTCAGGTCACGTATCGGGTAGTCGACTACCCGGTTGAGTTGTGAGGTACAGAGCTGAATTCCAGTCTGGCTGGCAGGACAGCAGACAGCCAGTGAAGTTCGTCCCCCGACTGGAAACAGCTGTCTGTGGTCAACTGCAGCATTTTCTGTCATGAAACGGCTTAATTCCGTTTGAGAAGCGGGAACAAATTCTTCCTGCGAGCCGGAGGAGAGAGGAGACATGGTTTTTCTTTCAGGAGCCTTATTGAATAATGGGATTGCTGTTGAATTGTGTGGTCGGGTCGTTCCAGCATCAGTGTGGTGCGCGTCTGGCCGGATGTGTCTGCGTAACCTTTGTTGCATTACCGGAACCATGTGGAGGCAGCACTTTGTCTCGACTGCAGATTTGTCGTGGATTAAAAATATTTCTGACCTTTTCCATAGTGGCCAGGTCGGTTTCATTAAAAATCCGGCTCATGAAATTGATTTTTTCCACACCAATGCCATGCTCGCCGGTAACGCTGCCACCCAGTTCCAGGCACTTTTCCAGGATTTCTTCGCTGGCTTCCAGCACCAGTTGGATCTGACCCTGGTCGCGTTCATCAAACAGCAGGATCGGATGCACATTACCATCACCGGCGTGAAAAACATTGACGATTCGTAACCCATACTTTGCGCTGGTCTGTTCTATAAATTCCAGGATTTCTGGCAGCCGTGTCCGGGGAACCACACCATCCTGGGTACAGTAACTCGGGCTGAGTCGTCCAATCGCTCCGAATGCCTGTTTGCGACTTTTCCAGATCAGCATGCGTTCTTCGGGTGTGTCGGCACGCTGAATTTCGCGGACATTATTCTTGTTACAGAGTTCCAGTATTTTGGATACTTCCGCATCCATTGCCACTTCGAGACCGTCTACTTCGATCAGTAATACCGCTCCCGCATCCAGAGGAAATCCAAAGTGAAAGGCTTCTTCCACTGCCTGGATAATGCCGTGATCCATCATTTCCAGCGCGGAAGGAATAATCCCTTCAGCGATAATTTCGGAGATCGCTCGGGTCGCATCTCCGATCGTCTGAAAGACTGCCAGCATCGTGCGATGGGCTTCCGGATCCCGAGTCAATCGGACGATCGCTTTGGTGCAGATCCCGAATGTCCCTTCATTGCCGACGTACACGCCATGCAGGTCATATCCGGGAACCTCCGCGGTGGGGCCACCCAGTTCGATGATGGTTCCATCAGGCAGGACTGCTTCCAGCCCCAGCACATGATTGGTGGTGACCCCATACTTCAACGTGTGGGGACCTCCGGAATTGGTGGCGATATTTCCGCCAATCGTACACGACCCCTGGCTGGAAGGATCGGGAGCATAATGATATCCGGTTCCTTTGAGGGCATTGGTCAGATGCAGATTGACCATGCCTGGTTCGACAATGGCATATCGGTCTCGGAGGTTCAGTTCCAGGATCTGTTTCATGCGGGTCAAGACGATCATGACCCCGCCCCCAATAGGCAGACAACCGCCAGAAAGACTGGTTCCCGCACCGCGGGCCAGAAAGGGCACGTTAAATTCATTGCAGATCTTGACGGTCGCTGAAACCTGCTCAGTCGTGGTAGGGAAGACAACAATATCCGGTGCGGATTTATCCACAATGTACCCGTCACACTCGTAAACGAGCAGTTCGTCCGCGTTATACAGGATACCGGTTTTTCCAACGATTCCGGTTAATTTCTGAATCAGAAGGGAGAAGGGACGGCTTCCTGCCTCCAGCTTTTCTAATACGGGAGCTGACAGGTTGATGGTCTGGCTGGTGTCGTCAACCATTGTCGGGGGTAGCTTTCCATTAGGGCAAAGGGAAATAGTGAAGGTATTTAAGATGTATTTTAAATCAAAGTCAGCTCAGGAATCAATTCTCTGCCTGCTGCTTCGTTCAATTCGCGAGGTTTAAATGCTGTATTTGTGCCAGAAAAAACGAATTCCGTCCATTCTGCAGAAGAAAGTCATTTCTGATTGACCCAGATGGGGCTGGACCAGGCCATCTCGCCATTGGACTGAATGACGCGTACATAATACCAGTCATCCTGTTTGCCATCGCTCTGATCCGTGAATGTGAATTCAGTATTCCACTGCTTATGGAATACAATTCGGTGCAGCATGGCCGATTCCCAGGGAAAAGGTCGGGTAAATAACATTTCATTGCTGACCGCCAGATCGGAAAACTTCTGCGTCAGCTGACATTCAGTCGGCTTTTGACAGGAAACAGAAATTCGGGTGTCTGCATCTCCTTGAATCCGCATGACGATGGCTTTCTGAGACCAGTCATCGACCTGTTGTTTGAGGGCAGTGAACGACTGGATCTTCAACTGCCGGGGTGTTTGTTCCAGGATGCGATCACGGCGGAATTCGTCCAGTGGTCCGGTCGTAAAACAGGGTTGGATCTGCTGGATTTCGCCCCCTTCGACATCGATATTGAATTTCCAGTCAGCCGTGCCGCCCCAGCCTAATGCCGGCCAGGGACCCCAGCCATATTCGAAACGCAGAACTACCGGTTGCTCCCAGGGATTGGCTCCGTTAGATTTATCAACAGGGAAATCTCGATGAATGACTCGTCCGTTTTTTAGAACTTCGACACGATCAATTTCATCCCAGGCCTGCACGTTCACTTTCAGTTCACGTTCATCGGTAAATGGTAGTTCCTGGCCCATCATCTGATCATTGAGATGGAAATCGAGTTCGATGCGATCTCCGGAGACTGCATAGCAGCGACGATGGCGCAAACCGTCGAATAACGCATCGCGGGTCAGTTCGGTGGCTTTGATGGCGGCCAGACCTTCGCGGTAGCCGCCCGGGTATCCCAGATGATCGTCCGTACTGGCAACCACTCCGAATCGATATCCCTGGTTCAGGTAATACTGAAGTGTGTGTTTCGTCCAGCGCCCCCCTTCCGTGTGCCTTTTATAGGGAAAGGGAGCCCGGTCATGTTCGGCGCAACCCCATTCGGAATGGATTTCCAGGACGGGAGAGACTGTGGAATCCATTTTTGTCGGATCAAATCCCCGGTGCCCCAGACGATTGGCTGGATGATGCGGTATCAGCAGGCAGCCCCGTTGCCTGGCGAATGACTGCAGTGCGGAGAGGTCTTCGATCAGTTCGTAGTCCCCCTGCAGATCGGGAAATAGAATGTGGTAGTCCCCTTCTTCGGTTCCATGTCGTTCATACCCCAGAATGGTGACAAACTCCCCTGGTGAATCGAAGTCCCTGGCCAGTTGAACGACTTCCGGCCAGCGGGCGCGGGCGATGTGAAATCCGTTTTTCCATTTGTGGGTGATTTTACCATCGTAATCGACGATATCAGGCCAGTAGGCATGAGGGGTAAAGGCATAGAAATCAAGATGATTTCGCGCTATTTCAAACGAGCGGTCGAGTGATCCCAGTGCATAACCTACGTGGTTGTGGTTATGTAAATCGCCGAAGTAATTCTGATAGTCAGTTGTCATTGGATTCTGGCAGTTCTGAAATAGATATTTTCTTTGCGGATATGCTGGGTCCTGTTCGCCTTGTCTGAACGGACTATCGATTCATCTGAAACATTATGCCGCAGGAATGCAAGTGTTTCTGTTCATTCCACCGTGAAACTCCACCGTGAAAATGAGCAGTTCGTTTATCTACCCTATTCTTCAGGTCATCGGCTCCAGGTGAGCCATTTATTGAAAATACTTTTCACCAGTGGACTGAGTCGTGTGCGATTGTATTGGTCGCCGATTTTTCGGATGGCGTCTGCCTGCGTAGGATAGGGGTGAATCACGCTGGCCAGTTTTTTTAATCCCATGCCGGACTGCATGGCGACCGAGATTTCTGAAATCAAGTCACCTGCATGGCTGGCGACAATGGTGGCCCCCAGAATTTTATCGCTTCCCTGTTTGACATGAATTTTTACAAAGCCATTTGTTTCGGCATCCAGAATGGCGCGATCAACGTCTTTCAGTTCCTGGATGAAGGTTTGGATGCGAATATTTTTCGCAGCCGCTTCATGTTCATACAGCCCAACGTGTGCAATTTCAGGCTCTGTGTAAGTACACCAGGGGATCAGCAGGTTGCTGCTCTTGCTTCTGCCTTTGAAGAGAGCATTTCCAATGACAATCCGCGCCTGGAAATCGGCGGTATGAGTAAACTGATAGCGCGAACAGATATCGCCGGCGGCATAAATGGCTGAATTGGTCGTCTGCAGATAATTATTGACGAACACGCCCTCCCGTTCATCGTATTTTACACCCGCCTGTTCCAGGTTTAACCCCTGCACATTCGGTGCACGCCCTGTGGAGATGAGGATTTCATCGACGATGATCTCAGACTGTTTACCTTGAAGATCAATCTGAATCGTTTTGCCGGCTGCAGTTCGAGCGATTTGAGTGCTGGCTGCGTTGAGCAGTATCTTGACGCCATCCTGTTCCAGTTGTCTCTGAATAATTTGCGCAGCATCACGGTCTTCCCGGGGCAGAATCTGCGTTCGTGACTGAATTAAAGTGACTTCTGAACCAAAGCGGGCGAAAGCTTGTGCCAGTTCACATCCGATAGGACCGGCTCCCAGAATTGCCAGCCGCAGGGGGAGTTGGGTTAATGAAAAGATGGTTTCATTTGTCAGGAAGCCGGTCTCTTCGAGGCCTTCGATCTCGGGGACAGCCGCCCTGGCACCGGTGGCGATAACCGCTTTTTTGAATTCAAGTTGCCGTTGATCAACCTGGATCGTAGAGCGATTGAGAAAGCTGGCGTCGCCGATAAAGACATCGACCCCCAGATCTTTAAAACGTTGCGCGGAGTCATGTGTGCTGATGTCGGCCCGCAGTTTACGCATACGTTCCATTACCTGGGGAAAGTTGACTGCCACTGATCCGGTAGCAATTTGAATACCCAGTTCGTTTGACTGCATGACAGCATGCATGGCCCGGGCGGAGCGAATAATGGCTTTGGAAGGAACGCAGCCTGTGTTCAGGCAGTCGCCTCCCATCAGGTGTCGTTCTATTAACGCGACTTTGGCACCCAGCCCTGCCGCACCCGCTGCGGTGACCAGGCCAGCGGTGCCTGCGCCGATGACGACCAGATTATATCTCCTCTCCGGTTGGGGATTGATCCAGCCAGGCGGGTGGACCTGATTCACCAGCTGTTGATTAAATTCATCGGGGGGATCAATCTGAAGTGATTCGGTCATCCTGCTCTCTTACGATAATTGTGGAAAGCGGCTCAAGTCTGTTTCTGCAGTCGATTCACTGTTTTCTTTACG
The DNA here is from genome assembly GCF_963972345.1 of uncultured Gimesia sp. Classification (NCBI taxonomy): domain Bacteria; kingdom Pseudomonadati; phylum Planctomycetota; class Planctomycetia; order Planctomycetales; family Planctomycetaceae; genus Gimesia; species uncultured Gimesia sp. Next base: position 17,693 of record NZ_CAXAVM010000045.1, read on the forward strand.
AGTAGAGGAAATGTTCCCAGCAGTATAAAGGCGATTATCAGCTGCGGGGATAAAATTCCGCGAGCCCCCTGCTTTGAAAGTTCGTGCAGGGTGGGAACACTCGTGCCAGCGTAGACATAAACGGCGGTTCCAGCAAGCATACCCAGTTGGCTGACCCACCAGAATGTCCAGACGCGAATGGTCGTCAGACCCATCAACAGGTTGATGAGAAAAAACGGAACCGCGACGACCAGCCTGAGGGTAAAGAGGTAGAAGGCGCCTTCCTGTTCAAACCTTCGATTGAAGCTGGTGAAGCGATCGCGGTAGCGACTTTGAATCGCAGAACGAAACAGGTAACGGCTGGTTAAAAATGCCAGTGTGGCGCCCGCTGTCGAGGCAAAACTGACCAGCAGCAGACCTTTCCAGAAACCGAAAAACCAGCCATACGACAAAGTGAGCGGAACTGCTCCCGGCAGTGAAAGACCTGTAATTCCAGCATAGATCAGAAAGGCAACCAGGTAAATCGCGACTGGATGTCGTGCAGCAAAATCCTGCCAGTGATGTTCCTGGGCAGCGAGATATTCTAGCGTCAGGAGATCGCGATACTGAAAATAGACCAGGCAGAAGATCCCTGCCAGGATCATCAACACGATTATACGCAGGTAAGTCGAAGATGATTTCCAGCTTGATGCTGGCGCGGGCTGAGGCTTCAGCGATTCACTGGTCTCAGGAACGTGTGATTGCGAATCAGAATCGGCACGGTCCACCTGTGATGTCCTGTTCTAAAGGATTTCGCAGTAAAGTGAGTCGCATCCAAACCGGGACTGTATCCAGTTTTACTGTAGCGTCTCCAGGGCCAATTGAGCCGAGTATAATCGTTTGAGAGACGCTATGGTTAAGTGTGATGCGCTCTAGAGTATTGCGCGGATCTTTTCCAGAAACTCTTTGTTGCTCGGGAATTTCTTGAGGGTACTGCTGAGCTGTTCCATGGCTTCGACCGGGTTCAGTGAAATCAGGCTGCGGCGGAGCATTGTAACGCCTTCCAGGACTTCGGGGGCCAGGATTTTTTCTTCACGGCGGGTTCCGGAGAGCGTGATATCAATCGAAGGAAAGATCCGGCGGTCGGACAGTTCCCGGCTGAGAACCATTTCCATGTTGCCGGTTCCCTTGAACTCCTGGAAGATTACTTCATCCATACGGCTGCCCGTATCAATCAAAGCGGTTCCCAGCACAGTCAGGGATCCACCCTCGTCAAAACGACGGGCCGTCCCGAACATCTTTTTGGGAATATCCATGGCTTTCACATCCAGACCACCACTCATGGTACGTCCGGTGTTTCCCACCCATTTGTTAAAAGCACGTGCGGTTCGTGTGATACTGTCCAGCAGGATGAAGGCGTCTTCGCCTGCTTCAGCCAGTCGTTTTCCACGTTCAAAAATCAGCTGGCTCGTACGAACGTGACTTTCGACATCACGGTCCATCGAGGAAGAGATCACTTCGCCTTTGATCGAGCGCTGCATTTCCGTGACTTCTTCGGGGCGTTCGTCGATCAGCAGCACCATCAGCCGGATTTCGGGATGATTTGTGCTGACTGACTCTGCGATATCCTGCAGCAGCATGGTCTTACCGGTTCGAGGGGGAGCCACAACAAGTGCGCGCTGACCTTTGCCGATGGGAGTCAGCATGTCCATGATCCGCATGGTGATGGGCATGGGGCCTGTCTCCAGTTTGATCTGTTCAAACGGATTGATGGGAGTCAGCTCATCGAACGATTTGATTTGCATGTATTCTTCAATGGTCCGGCCATCAATCGTTTCGATGGATTTCAGGCGGGGTCCCTGGCCTCGTGTGCCCGGACCAACTTCACCGCGGATGAGAATCCCTTCACGCAGATTGTGTTTTTCGATCAGCGAACTGGAAACAAAGGCGTCAGAGTCCTGCGCCTTGTAATTGGATTTAGGATCTCTGATGAAGCCGTAAGCTTTCGGATGTAATTCCAGGACACCTTCAATGGTACCCGAGATATTTTCATCAGCGGGCGTGTTTGAGCGAGGTCGGCGGTTTTGATTTCTGTTGGCTCCCGTATTCCCGCTGCCGCCTGATCGCGAGCGATTTCCGCCGCGGTTAGTATTGGAGTTGGCGCGGCCCCGGTTGCCTCCACCCTGATTCTGGCCACCCTGCCCCTGTCGTCCTGGGCCCTGGTTGGTTGTTGTGCCGTCTGATTTTCTTCTTCGTCTTCTGCGGCGACGATTGCCTCCGGATTTGTCGGATGACTGATCACTGTCTGATCGATTTGTGTTATCGTCGCCTCGGGATTCAGCAGGAGTATCTGACATGCTTGCGGGTTCTCTTTCAGGTTCTGCATCGCTCTGGGATGAATGAGATTGTTCGAACATTTCGAGGTTTTCTTCCGCCTTGCGATGGTATTCATCCTGCAGGGCATCGGTCTCACTTTTTTCCAAAGTGTCCTCAGTAGAGCGTTCTACTTTCTTGCGTGGTTTCGTAGTTTTACGACGTGCAGGTTTGGGTTTGTCTGAAGTTTCAGAACTTTTAGCGGCCATACAGAAACACCAAATGTTTATAAAATAGTTTCGAAATAATTAGAGACACAACATCATTAGAGACACAATTACGGCATGAACGACTTACGAAGTGACAGGCAAATGCTTCAAGCCTGAATCATTGGCAGCAGAGAGCCTGCAATGATACTTGAATGCTGCTGGCATACTTCTGAACGTGCCGACTCTTAAACCAGAGGAAACCTGATCGAGGCCAGCTAATGGTACCGGCGTGATCCTGATCTCTTGAAGAAAGATTCACACAGTGGAATAACTCGCCCGGCTGCGGACTCGACCTTCTTGGCCTGAATATTCCAACTCTTAGGACAATCGCTTTTGAAACAGTAAAGAGATTTGGCCCAGGCATTGAAAACAGAATGCTTTGACAAGCTTGTTGACGAATGCCTCTTACAGCGTGATCGTCTTGCCGATATCCTTTCAGGCAAAAAATTGTGGTCAAAAACTGTTACTAGAATTCAATCGTTTCTATCAGGTTCCGTCAACCTATAAATGGTTGCTAATAAGGAACTTTAAAATGTTTTACTAACTCGTCCCGGAATCAGATTTCGCTCAATTGTCATCAGCAGAAGGTGACAAAAGCGGAGAAAAGATTCTGGTAGCGTATGTCGCCATTTCCACAAAACAGAAACAGCAGACAGATCACCTTCCGAGGATAATGTTTTTTAGCCAGAGAACTGGTCTGGTAATTTTGCAACTGGTTCAGATACGTCAATATCCTTCAGCGCGAATATGAAAGAGCAATTACTTTCAAGAAACAGGCGACCGCCCAGATTGAATCAAGGGTGGTGCCGATGAAGACTGAAGCCCCGCCGGAAACGACTCACATACTAAAAAAGCCAATTGGGTAATCAGTAATTTTCTTCTACTGACTGGTGGGTTATTGATCTCAAAAAGCGGGGGGAGATCCTCATTGAAAAACGGCTTTCCTGAGATGCCTAAGTTCGTATTGTGTATCAAAACCATCTCATAGCGTCAATACTAAATCGTATTGCCAGCTCGTTCTACAGTAATCTTAACTTATCTGCGGACAAAGTCAATTGACTATCCTGCTTCTATCGGATGTTTTGTTCAGGCAGAATGAAAAGAATCGCCCCTCACCCTGTCTTTTCTGGAATATCTCCTGGAAAGTAGCTGTTAGATTGGCTGAATTCAGGGTTCGAGATTGGCAGGTAGACCTGAAGGATAGGCTTTTCGGATATAATCGTTAATACGTTCAATGCGGTTTCCCGGATCAGGATGGGTACTGAAGAATTCGGGTTGTCCCCCCGGACCCGCTGCCCGTTTCAGAATATCCATGACCGAGATCATGGCGTGAGGATCGTACCCTGCCAGAACCATCAGCTTAATGCCCCAACGGTCCGATTCGAGCTCGTCATCGCGCCCGTATTTCATATTCACCATGGAACCCACCATCGCCGCCATCCGGGCGCTGCTGACGTCTCCTCCCGCCACACCTGCGGCACCGGCCAGCCCCTGGGTCAGTTCCTGTTTGGCCATTTGTTGTGCACCATGACGAGAGAGAACGTGTCCAATTTCATGCCCGAGAATACCAGCCAGTTGCCCTTCTGTTTCCAGTTGATTGTACAAGGCGGCGGTAATAAAGATCTGCCCGCCCGGTAAGGCAAACGCATTGACGACCTGATTGTCTTTGAGCAGGTGAAAGTTAAAACGGTAAGGGTTGTGCCGCCCCTCTTTAGCGAGAGCATCATTAAAACTGTCAAGCAGCCGACGTCCGACCTGATCGACATACGCCTGGGCCTGTTGATCCGGATGCTCTCCGTGATGTTGTTGCAGAATGGCAGGCAGCGCCTGCAGTCCCAGCGCGATTTCCTGCTGTTCCGTTAAAGCGACTCTTTGGTTCTCTCCCGTTATTTCATTGACATCAGACTTCATCTGATACGAAATAAAACTGAACAGCGCGATGCCGACGGCGATGATGAGCCGCATTTTAAACGAGGAATTCCGAGAACCATGTGAGGTTCTGATATAACGTGTCATGCTTACTTATCCTGAAAGCTTTTGGTCAGACAGCTGTCTCAATTGTTTCTGAAGGAACGAGGTTGATCATCAAGGCTCTGAATATAACGCCAGATCGCCTGAAACTGCAGCTCAGCATTTCCATCCAGAATATTGGTTATTTTAGTGGTTTTCCCGTCCGCGGACAGTCGGGGCATTTTTGTGGAAATATCAAACCGCGGCGGATCGAGGACAAACCGACGATAGTACTCATCGTCAAGTCGTTCTTTGATGTGCACGAAATTGATTCCCGGTGCAATTTTTGTTTTCTCATCACCGGTGGGCAGGATGTCTCCGATGCCATGGCACTGGCGGCAATCTAACGCGGTTTTCGAAGTCAACTGCTGGCCCAACTGGATTTGCATTTCCGCAGGTGCGTGTTCCTGCGTTGTATTCACTTCAGACGGGTGACGGAGTCTGCCATGCTGGGCTGCCATTCCCCGCGAAAGAATCGCGGCATGCGCGGGAAAAGCGGGCATTCTGGATTTCAACCACGGACGCGGACGCCAGTTGAGTTCTCCGGCAATAAAAGATTCTGCCCAGTCTGGTTTCAGTTTCTCACCCACCCAAGTCAGGCTCGGTAAGGGCTCGGGGGGTAAACCTGACTCCCCCTCTTCTACCACAATCAGGGCACGCGGGCTGGAATCTGTATCCCGGTTGTGGCAGGCAGCGCAGTTCAACTGCTGGAACCACCGGTCGGCGGTTTCAGCCGCATTCCTCCGAAACAGAGAGTCCGATGCTGTTTCCAGTACAGTCTGGATGGCAGCGCGCTGTTCTAAACTGAGCGAAAACACGGGAATCGTCGTTGCTAGCTGCGCTGGATCAGCAAGGCAGCCTGCTGAAAGTGATTTTGCATTGAGGGGAACGGGCTGGAATTTTGACACGACAGGACGTGCTTCCTCAAGCGAACGGTGGCATTGAATGCATCCGAGTGTTTCATAGAGCGTCTGACCGCGTTGCGGCGAACCGGCGGGGGGAATCATTGCATTCTGAATTTTTCCCTTTGAGTTTTCTATCAGGTAGGCGGATAGGCCGCCTGCTTCCTCGTTGGACAAATTGAAATCGGGCATGCGACTCCAGCGATGATGTTCCTGGGGAGATTTCAGGAAACGTACCAGCTGTGATGCAGTGAATTTCCGTTTGATCAACGCCAGCGAATGCCGTTGATATTCATCCGGTTGTTCATCGACTGAAAAATGATGGCAGTTGATACAGCCTGACACTTCGTAAGTTTCTGCTCCCGCTGCCAGCAACTTCTCGAGATTCGCCGGGGAATTGGTTTCAGGAGCAGGGAGACCGTTTGAACCTGGTCTACACGCCTGGGATACAAACCAGGCAGTTAAATCAGCTGCTTTCTGTTGAGTCAGCTTTTCTGAAGGATCTCCCAGCAGGGACGGCATACGGGAATGGGGGCGTAAATTCTCCGGATTCAACAGCCAGTGAAATAACCAGCGTTTGGTAACACGTGTGCCGATATTCTTGAGATCTGGCGCTGCTTGAACCAGTTCGGGCATGACCCCGCTTTCGGAGAGCAGATTTTTTTCCTGTAATTGAGCAAGTGAGAAGGAAGCCTGTTCTCCCGGCAGCGTATGGCACGCGAGGCACTGGTGCCGGGCGATCAGTTCGCGACCCTGGCGGAGATGCTGACGTTCCAGAAGCTGACCATCATTGCCCGCATGACTCAGAAACTGGGGAGGCACAGGTTCGACAGCAAAATTCTCACCCTTCCAGAGCAGTCTGAACCGCGCCTGCCCCTCGGGCTGACTCTGGTATTCCAACTTGAGCTGGTTAAACCCTTTCCTGAGTTTTACTGATACGGGAGATGGCTGCTGGAAGGGGGAGCCGGTTGTCTGAAGAATTTGCTGTTGGTTGACTATGAGCCGCGCGGTTCCTGAACCTGCCAGACTCAACGCGTAATCACCTGCAAGGGGGACGCGAAGATAGCCTTCTGCTGTCGCGGAAAATCGGCCCGGCTCCAGGAAGGGGGTGACCGGTTCTCCGGGTTCGACTGATAATGCCCACAGGCGGCTGGTCCGTGCATCAGTCACGATCGTGCCGGATGACTGAGTCTGTTGAAAACGCCAGAGAATCCCCGGTTTGAGCTGTTGCACCTGACTGGGTGAGAGCAGCTCATTTTTCTGTCGACGCGCCAGAATCGATTCATCCATTTTACGGGAAGGCACTGAATTGATGGTATGGTAGTAAGTCTGTTTCAAGGGTTCGCCAGATAAACTGGTCAACTGCCAGGAAATTCCCATCTGCATCACGGGGATGACCCGGGACAACTCCAGAAAAACCGTTCGTTGATCCGGGAGTAGTGTCGCGGAAAGTACTTCGACTTCGTCGCGACCTTCGATCTGGGGAGCAGAGACTCGGTATTCCGGCGAACCATAGTTCTGCGACCAGAGATAGTTCCATTGCTGGATCGCGTACTGATCCGGGTTTTCTGCGGTTTTTCGATCCAGCGGACTGGTAAAAGTCAGGGAAATCCCATTCTGCATGGTCTTGACTGCGACTGGGAGATGGACCGCTTTTCCGGTAAAACGTACGCGCTGCAGGCAACCATCGTGGACGGCATTCGTGACCCAGCCTCTTAAGCCACTGACGTATAATTGACCGTCTGCGGGGCTGAACCGTCCGCGCATGATTCCCGATTCAAACTCCAGAGGCAAAGTGACTGTGCCCCCCTGGGCCTGGCCTGCGATGACTTCGCGGAGCGTGAGCAGCAGTTTACTTTGTCCATAAGACAGGTGTAATAACTGCTTTTCCAGTGGCCCCCAGTCCTGGCTCGTCACCCAGACCTGTCCGCCGCTGGAATTGTCCTGTAGTCGCGGGATCCAGCATAAGGGGGGATCATATCCCAGCGGACGGTCAGCTGAGATCCGAGGACCACCAAAACCGTAGTATCCCCCCTGCTTCACTTCTGTGATATTCGAAGCCGGTGTCCAGTTCCCTTCCTGCGGGGATGCGGTAATGATATTGCCCGGGCCCATTCCCATGCCATTCGGATTGCGAAACCCGGCTGCGATTTGATTCAGTCGTCTGCCATTCCTGGTAATCTGCATTACCCCCTGCTGCGCGTGCATGAAATAAAAGTTCCCGAAGGAATCGGTCTCAAGACAGGTCACATAGTCATGACCTCCGACCGAGGTCGGGATCTGATTGTTAAAGCATTCATAGAAGTCTGCTTCCCCGTCCCGATTCTGGTCGTGCAGGATTGTAATCTGATCGCGACCCAGTACATGAATTTTGTTATTGACGACTTTCAACCCCAATGGTTGAAACAGACCAGTGGCAAAACGTTTCCACTTCAATTCGCTTAACTCAGCATCAACCCCGCTGACCAGCCAGACATCACCGTGCACTGTTGAGACCGCCAGGTCTCCATTTTCCAGGAAGTCATGGCCGCTGATGAAGAAGAGTGCGCGGTAAGGATTTTCATGGGGAATGGTGAGTGTGTCGACAACGTAGGGCGCATCCTGCTGACTGAGCGCTCCTCTGGTGGTAAGGATTTCGGTCCAGCGGGGCGGTCCCGGAATCAGTTGTGACTGCAGTGACTCTGGAGGTGAGAGCCTTGAAGCATGTTCAGCCGGTATTGTTTTGTTTTCCGGTGTGATCTGGTAATAGATGAGAAATCGCTGTGTGGTTTTGCGGGGTGGGATCACAAAACTGGCGGTCCCCTGTTTTTGATCGGCGCTGATGCGGGAATGAATTTCTCCACTACCAACGCAGCCGATTGAGATGGGGTTGTCTGAATCAGTCGTAATGAATTGCGGGGGATGATTTGCTACAGACTTCACTTCGCTGGCCGCAGCAATGATCAGTTCGAGTGCTTTGTCCCCCGGACCGATTTCAAAAGCACGTGTAAAGCAGGTTCGCTGGGGCGAGGTTTCTAATCCGGGGGATTCAAAAATCGTTGTCTCACCGATGCGATATTCCAGAGTGACCCGTTTTCGATTTACATGCGAGCCAATGAACTGACAGTGCTGTTTCCAGCCGGGTCCCTCAGCAGTCGAGAAATGGATCTGGCCGACCGGCGTCGGTGCTTTGATCAGGCCGAAGCGTTCTGGTGAAGGCTTAAGAAATCCGTTTGACCAGATGCCCCGCACTTTGCAGGAGGCGGTGTCATAGCAGATTGTGGCTTCCTGGCTTTCGCCGACGCGGATTGAAAGTCCTTTCTTAACGGGGCCCGTGGGCAGAGGCACCGTGCAGGCCAGCCAACTGCCCATCTCGGTCTGCTGCCAGCGATTGTCGCTGGTCACTTCTACTGGTTGATGGAACCCGACCGCATCTTTGCCCCAGTGGTCACGTTCATTTTCAGTGGCAGCTGTTTCCACGCGAACTGATTTCCCCGGCTCAGATCGATCTGAGATTTTTATTTTATCTGGCAAGTCAAATGAGAGCAGGAACAGAGTGCTGTCATCCTGTTCCAAGGGAGCGGTGGGAACGACTGTAAAATCGCGTGTGCCTTTTGAAATACGGAAATCGTCCAGCAGACCGTCGCAGCCAATCGTTTTTTCCACGAGTCGACCAAAAGCGATGTTTCGTTGCACTGGTTCGGTTGAGTTACGTGGCGGGAGTTTCGAATCGAGTGCCTGTTTGCCGTCAACATACAGGCGCAAGCGAGTGTCTTCCAGAATCATGGAGACGAAATGCCATTTCTGATCACAGATATTGATGTCTGTTTTAAATTCTCCACCCTGTCCTGGCAGGTAAACGCTGAAAAATCCACTGCCGGCATAAGAATACATTTCCCAATGCGCTGCCGAACTTTTGGGATCGCAGGCGTGCAGGATGTTGAATCCGGTTTTACTGTTTAACTTAATCCAGCCCTCCGCACTCAAGGGGCGGTGATCTAACCTGCCGGCGGGCGCGTTTGTCAGGACTGATCCGGCATGGGCATTGAGGGCCTTTCCCCATTTCCCAGGGACGAGTGTGTTTTTCTGCGAAGGCTGCATTTCTGCTTTCGGGGGTGGTTCAAATTCATGAATCGGTCGTCCGGCGGCCCAGGCGGTGGCGCGGCGGAGCATTTCGCTGGCGGCAAAAGAGTCGTACGTTTTTTCGCTGTGTCCAAGCAGTGTCTGGAAAATGCGTCCTTTTCCGTAGTGGTAGGTCCACGCCAGCGGTTCGTTGCTTTTCGTTACTTTGGATCTGGCAGTGATCAGAGGCTCAACCGGTTCCGTGCCGTCCTGGCGAAAATAGAGTTCGTCGGTGACCTGGAAATCCTGCAGGTTTTGAGTAAGAGGATGCGTGTCGTCGGTAATCTGGACGGTGAACTCTCCGAAAGCATCGTGCCCGCTTTTCTGATCCCCCTTTCCATCGTGATTCCAGACCCGCCGGACAATCTTGCGATACTCGGGCCAGTCGGATTCGCCTGCCTGGGGAAGTGAGAAGTGAAAGGCACCATTGGCAAAATGAATTAAAATCAGTCCCCCGCCCCGCTGCAGATAATTCATGAATGCGGTGCGGGAGGATTCACTTAAGGGGGTGCCATCATGCCAGTTGGCATAGTTCTGTACGATGACCTGGTAGTCCTGCAGATTCTTTTTCGACAGATCTTCGATGTCATTGGTCACGTCCACTTTGATGCGCGGGTCGCGCTCAAGTTGTTGCTTGATGACAGGCGTGGTTTTTTTCCAGTTATGCCAGGCATGTGCTTCATTGCCGGCAAACAGGAGTACGCGAATCGGCTGCGAATCGACTAATGCGGGTTCCGTTCCCTGAATACCTGCCAGGGCAGTCGTGATTTCCTGATGCGTGTAATAGCGGGCGTCCACGCCGGAGGGGGGAACATCGATCCCGGCGGTCCAGGCAATGGCATTGAGGATGAATTTTCGAAAGGCGGCGTTCTGCCAGTTGTCATAATAATGTCCACAGGTGGTCCCAAAGCCGCGACCTCCCTGGCTGCGTTCTTTGGCCCACGCGACGATATTGCCGTTTTCAGGGCGTCCCTTCAGTTCTCCAACTTCCAGTAAGGTGGTCAGACGATGATCGGCAGGCTGGAAACGAATGTTAAAGTAAAACTCTTCGCGGAGTTCGAAGGGCTCGACGCCCCGGCAGACCGGGTGTGTGGGATGAGGCAGTGTCACAGCCGCTTTAAGTGTTTTGATCGCTGAATACCAGTTGCGTTTTCCATTTTCTTCCCAGTCGAAATAACCGCCGGACCAGTTCTGAATCTGTTTCGCGTATTGATCGGGCGCGAATGTCGAGAAGTGAAATGTCAGAAAGCCACAACCGCGATCGATCTGCTGTTGAATCTGTTTCAGTTGTGCTGCATTGGCGAAGTGCGGTGCTTCCGCAAATTTATCGCCGTCTCTGCCATCCGAGATGACCATGATCGTGTCGGCGTCGTCGAGCGTCTCCGGATTTTCGGGCCAGCCTTCCAGATGATATTCGACACGGACTTTATCGCGAATATTGGAATTGTCGAGCATGACCTTGAGCAGTTTGACCGACCAGGGATAATCATGTATTCCGTTTCCCACGGGACCATGACTTTTGGGACCAGCGATCAGGACAATCTTATGTCGGTCACTGCTTTTCTTTTCGGGAAGCTCTGCAGACTGAATCGACGTCGCTGGTAGACAGAGTACGAACAGGAATCCGATCAGATATCGTAAAATCATAATGCCTCTGGATCTCAATCATACAGGGGGGATGAGGATCTTCAGTCATGAGCCTGTTTTGACGAATCGATGACTCTGGATTTTATTTTACCGCTGCGGATGAGAAAATACTTCCAGCAGATTGGAAAAAGTGAAATTCGCTCAGGATGGTTTCATTTCAGGACAGTCAGCTACAATCGGTGGATTAACAATTGCGACGGGTCTCAGGATCGTTCATGATAGAAAAATCGTATCGACCGACTGTCGATCAGTAAATCCTCAATAGACATCGGAAAGTGGAAATGTATCTCAAAAACGCGCTCTCCCTGATGCTGGCAACTGTTTTTCTACTGAGTCTGCCTGAATTACAGGCTGTCGAAACACAACAGGCTGCCAAACCGAATATTATGGTCATTCTCTGTGACGATCTGGGTTATGGTGATCTGGCCTGTTATGGTCACCCCGTGATCAAAACACCTCATCTGGATCAGCTGGCCTCCCAGGGGATGCGGCTGACCGACTGTTATGCGAGTGCCCCTGTCTGTTCTCCGTCGCGAGCCGGTTTGTTGACGGGCCGAACTCCCAATCGTCTGGGCGTATATGACTGGATCCCCGAAGGCCATCCGATGCATCTCAAACGGGATGAAGTCACCGTGGCGCAATTACTGCAGCAGGCCGGTTATGACACCGCCCATGTGGGAAAGTGGCATTGCAATGGCATGTTTAATTCCAAAGAGCAGCCGCAGCCAGGCGATCATGGTTTTCGTCACTGGTTCAGCACTCAGAACAACGCCCTGCCCACCCATGAGAATCCCAATAACTTTGTACGTAACGGGAAGCCAGTGGGCGAGATTGAAGGGTTTTCCTGTCAGATCGTCGCCGATGAAGGTATCCACTGGTTGAAAAACTGGCGCGAACAAGAGAAGCCTTTCTTTCTGCATGTCTGCTTTCATGAACCGCACGAGCGGGTGGCATCTCCCCCTGAACTGGTAGAAAAATATCTCGACAAGAGTCTGTATGAAGATCAGGCACAGTACTTTGCCAATGTCGCAAATATGGATCTGGCAGTCGGAAAGCTGCTGAAAGCGCTGGATGAGATGAACGTCGCCGACAATACACTGGTGTTCTTCACTTCCGACAATGGTCCCGAAACGTTAAATCGCTACGGCAAAGGATCACGGCGTTCCTGGGGATCTCCGGGTGTGCTGCGTGGCATGAAACTGCATATCTACGAAGGGGGAATCCGAGTGCCCGGGATTATCCGCTGGCCGGGAAACATCAAAGCAGGGCAGGAAGTTGATACCCCCGTCTGCAGTGTCGACCTGCTGCCGACGTTCTGTGAAATCGCCGGTATCGCAGTGCCCGATCAGCGTCCCCTGGATGGTGCCAGCCTGCTACCTTTGTTTGCCGGGAAGGAGATAGAGCGATCCACGCCTCTGTTCTGGAATTACTATCGCGCTTACAGTACGCCTCGTGTGGCAATGCGTGAGGGGGACTGGAAAGTCGTCGCACACTGGAGTGGTCCGGAAGGTGTCATCCCCCTGGGAGGAAACGTCAATGCGGTCTCACAGTCGTTTATCAAGAATGCGAAGCTGACGAAGTTTGAACTGTATAACCTCAAAGATGACATCAGCGAGCAGCACAATCTGGCCTGGCAGGAGCAGAAGCGGCTGGACACATTGAAGAAAAAGCTGGTGCAGAAGTATGCGGCTGTTCAGAAAGAAGGACCTCTCTGGGATACCAGCGAATACGACCAGAGCCGGGAAAAACCCTTGATCAAAAAATCAGTGAAATAAACCGTCCCTCCTTTCCTTGATTTTTCGGAGCCGGTGAATGGGCGGGAAATCGATTTCCTGACTGAATCCCTATTTTCAACAGTCAGGACGACTGTTAAAGTGAAGCCCCGCAGTCATTTTGTCCTACCTGTTTTTCATTGAAACTGATCTGGTACAGCCATGTCTTATCTACGTCTGTTCTGTCTGCTGTCTGTGTTCTGTCTGCCGATTATTCCTCAGGCTGCTGAAGCGCAAGCCGTTCGCAATGTTGGCTTTGAGCCGACTGCCTTCGCGCTGACAGGGGCGCGCGTGGTCACTCAGCCGGGAACCGTTCTTGAGAAAGCAACCGTCCTGATTCGCGATGGTCTGATTGAAGATGTCGGCACGGATCTGAAAATTCCCCTGGATGCGGATGTGATCGACTGTACGGGGCTGGTGATTTACCCGGGCTTCGTCGATGCCGGTTCGAGCGAGTTGCTCAATAAAGAGATCAAAGCGCCTCAGCCGAGTGAGCGAAAAGTCGATTTCGGTCGCTATGCCCTGGCGGCGACACGCCCCGACAATCGAAATTATCTCAGCCCGGAATTTCTGGCGAATGAAGCGGTGGTTCGCAAAAAGGACAGTTTCGAAAAATACCAGAAAGCCGGTTTCACTACGGTGCATCTGCTCCCGGCAGGAAAGATCGCCAGCGGCCAGGGAACCCTGCTCTCGACCAGTGAACTGCCTGTCAGGGAAGCAACGCTGGTCAAATCGACGATGAGGGCCTTTCGCCTGTATGAACCGCACGGCGATGTCTATCCCACCACGCTGATGGGAGCGCTGGCGCATTTGCGTCAGACTTTTCTGGATACACAGCATTATGAGCAACATTGGGGACTGTACGAGGAACAAAGTGCCTTCGTGAAACGTCCGCCGAGTGATCCTGCCTATGCCGAGTTGCAGGAAATCCTGCATGGCAAAAAGACGCCCGTGTTTACCGCTGATTCGCGCGACGAGATTTTACGGACACTCGATTTCTGTGCTGAGTTCAATCTTAAGCCGGTCATCTATGGCGGCGAAGAAGCCTACCAGTGCCTGGATCGCCTGAAAAAGGAATCGAGCGGCTTAATCATCCGGCTGAACATTCCTGAAAAGCCGGAAGTAAAAGAAGAGAAGGACGAGAAAAAGCTGACGACCAAATTTGCTGATCCCGTTCGTGTCCAGCAGGAAAAACTCCACATCTGGAAAGAAAAGATCCAGGGGCTCAGTGACCTGGCAGAAAGCGGCTTACCGGTTGCTGTCTCTTCGGAGTCGATGAAAAAGCATGTCGAAGACCTTCTGCCACAATTGCGGGTGGCTGTGAAAGAGGGGTTTTCAGCCGATCAGGCGCTGCGTTTTCTGACGGTGGATGCAGCCAGTCTACTGGGTATGAAGGGGCGTCTGGGAACGATTGAAGCGGGCAAACTGGCGCATCTGACAGTGATGTCCGGCCCCTGGAATGAAGAGGACACGAAAGTACGGTATCTGCTTGTCGATGGCCTCAAGCTGGATTTCGAAGAGAAAAAGAAAGAGGACAAAGCTGACAAGCCTGAATCGGGGGCTAAAAAGAAAGCCGATCCTGAGTCCGTTGATTTGGCAGGAGATTGGGGTGTGGAAATCCAGTCTGCCCAGGGGAAAGTGATCGGACAGCTGCAACTGGCGCAGGACAAAACCAGTTTGCGGGGGACCTTTTCCAGTGAAAAAGGGGACGGGAAAGTCACTTCCGGTAAAATTGAAAAAGCACAGTTTGAATTCACCGTGGCCATTGGTGCCGGCGAGCATTCGATTGAACTGCAGTTTAAAGGCGAACTCGGTAAAGAGCAGAAGCCGGATTCGCTTTCCGGCAAATTGAAGTCGGCTTTCGGGACAGAAACCCAGTGGTCAGCAGTTCGAAAAGTGAAAACCGCGGCGCCGGTCGTTGAGAATCCGATCCAGCTCTCACTGGAGGGAATGGACGATGGTGATGATCTGCTGACCGAATCGGACAGCAAAATTCTGGTGGCAGAAAAACCGGTTTTGAAAAACGAAAACCGACCGAGTCTGCATCAGTTCAATACGGAACTGAAGGCAGATCGTATCAGTCAGGCTGCTGAAACAGGGGGAAATCTGCTGCTCAAAAACGGGACGGTGATTACCGTCACCGGAGAGACGATGCCGCTGACATCGGTTCTGGTTCAAAATGGCAAAATCGTCGCGATTGGCGGCGACCTGAAAGTGCCAGAGAAAACGACAGCTATTGATGTTACCGGTCTGTATGTGATGCCGGGCATCATTGATACGCACAGCCATATCATGATCACGGACGGAATCAACGAGCATTCGCAGTCGATTGTTCCGGAAGTCCGCGTTCGTGATGTAGTAAATACGGCAGATCCATCTGAGTATCGGGCACTGGCGGGGGGAGTGACCGCGGCGCGATTGTTTCATGGCTCGGCAAATGTGATTGGCGGCCAGGATGCGGTCGTCAAACTTAAACACGGCAAGTCGGCCCGGGAACATATTCTGCACGATGCGCCTCAAGGAGTGAAATTTGCGCTGGGAGAAAACGTCAAATATCGTACATCGCGGTTTCCCAATACACGCATGGGAGTGGAAGCGACGCTGCAACGTGCGTTCCTGGAAGCCATCGACTACCGTCGACAGTGGCAGGAGTATGAGAAGTTACGGAAAAACGAACCGGATACAAAAAAGCTGCCGCCTCGCAGGGACCTGCGCCTGGAAGCGCTGGCGGACATTGTGAACCATGAAAAGTTTATCCATTCCCATTGCTATCGCGCGGATGAAATCCTGATGCTGTTGCGTGTGGCGTCGAATATGGGAATTCGGGTCTGGTCGCTGCAGCATGTCCTGGAAGGCTATAAGATTGCCCCCGAGATCCTGGCACATGGCGCCAGTTGCAGTACATTTTCAGACTGGTGGGCTTACAAAATCGAAGCCTTTGATGCGGTCCCTTACAATGCGGCACTGCTGAATGAAGCAGGCATCAATACGGTGATTAAAAGTGATGACTGGGAACTGATCCGGCATCTGTACCTGGAAGCAGCCAAGACCGTCCGCTATGGAAACATGTCGTTCAATGAAGCATTACGCACGATCACGATCAATCCGGCGAAGGAACTGGGACTCGATCGGCAGATGGGCTCGATCGAGATCGGGAAAGATGGCGATTTCGCTGTTTTCAGCGGCCATCCTCTGAATGCCTTTTCTCGCTGTGAAATGACGATTATTGAAGGCGAAATCTATTTTGATCGCAAGCACCAGCCAACCGCGATGACGGAATCGGCAGAGCGACGTTCTGCTGTTCCTCAAGTCTCTATTGCCGCGCGGCCCGATGCGAAACTGGAACTGCCGACAGCGGAATTGACCGAGTATGCGATCACCGGAGCGACATTACATCCGGTCGATCGGGGAGATATCAGCAAGGGGACAATTATCGTCAAGAATAATAAAATCTCTTATGCCGGTCCTGCGAAAACGCTGCCTGCAGAGATGACGGTGATTGATGCCGCAGGCTTGCATATCTATCCGGGAATGATTGATTCCGGTTCCACTTTAGGGTTAACGGAGATCGACAAGGTCCGCGAAACCCGTGACTATGCCGAAAGTGGTGATCTGCAGCCCGACCTGCGAACGGGGGTGGCGATCAATCCTGATTCGGAACTGTTTCCCGTAGCGCGTGCGGGGGGCATTACCACCGTGTTGGTTTGTCCGCAATCTGGTCTGATCTCCGGTCAAGCTTCCCTGGTGCAGACCGCGGGCTGGACTGCCCCGGAGATGGTGATGGAACTGGAAGCCGGTCTGCACATCGACTGGAGTACCAAACAGGAACGCCAGGACGAACTCAAAGACTTCTTCAAGCAGGCACGCCTGTATCAGAAACTCAGGCAGCAGACAAAGGAAAATGGGACGCGGGAGCCGGTGACCGATCCCCGGTATGAAGCGCTGATTCCCTATCTGCAACGGAACAAACCGGTTTTCATCGAAGCGAATTCCCGTGAGGCGATTGCCGGTGCCCTGCTCTTTGCAGAAGAGGAAAAGCTGCGTATCGTGATTACCGGTGGTGCGGATGCCTGGAAGCTGGCGCAGGAATTAAAGCAGCGGAAAGTCCCGGTGATTATCGGGCCGGTGATGCAGAAACCGCAGAATGATTATGATCCGTTTGATGCCCCGTATGCGAACCCGGGGAATTTGTACGACGCGGGAGTCACTTTCTGTATTCGTTCTAACAGTGCCTGGAATTCACGAAACACGCCGTTTGAAGCAGCGATGGCGGTGGCTTACGGACTGCCTGAGCAGGCTGCTTTAAGGGCGGTCACACTGTCTGCTGCGGAAATTCTGGGGATCGACAATCAGGTCGGTTCGCTGACGGAAGGGAAACTGGCTAACCTGATTATTGCCGATGGTTCGCCGCTGCAGCATACTTCCCACATCAAGGCTGTCTGTGTTGGTGGAAAATTAATGCCACCCGAAAGCAAACAGACGCGGCTGTATGAACGGTATCGCGGTCGTCTACGCAAGATGAACGAATCGCAGGGTGATAAACTGCCAGTGCCGATTCCCCTGGAAACCCAAAAAGCGGAACCGGCCAAGAAGCCTGCCAATACCAGGTGACAGATCTGCTTAGCGGACCTGTGTGCCCTCAACCTGTTCGATTTTCAAAACGTGCATCGTACGACTGAAGCGATCCGGATTCTTTTTGAATTCTTCCCGGGATTCCAGGTCAACGAACAGGTACAGGTTGTGATCGTAGTAGGCACCGTATTTTGTATCACCGGGAATGGCGCGGTCCTGCTTGTTCAGAATCACAGGGTCGCAACCCAGTAACTGTGGTGCATAACGGCCCGGATCGATCTTGAAGATTTCGAGCTCCGCGCGACTGGAGAGCAGATAGGTGATACCCTGGTAAGGCCAACTGAATTCCTGTTTGCCTTTTGTCCATTTACGATCCCGGGTCAAGGCAATCGGGCTATACCCTTCCAGACCGATCCTGGCAGGATCGGATGCGACGTAAGTCTTTTCTTCGACTTCTTCCTGTACTTCAATCTCAACAGAATCTTCTGCAGCAGTTTCGCTTTCCTGCTGCTTACGCGCCATCAGTTCCTGTTTGCTTTTTTGTGCCAGATAGACCCTGCGGTCATTTTCATACCGGGAAGCACCTCGTCCCAGAAAACTTAAATAGGTGTTTTTCTGCTGCATGCCATCGGTGCGTGTAATGATGGTCCCCGTGGGAGTCAGCAGAATATCACTGGGAAGCGATCGCACATTAAACCGGTCGACCAGTTGTGGATACTGATCACTGTCGATTTTGACGCCGATGATACGTTTGCCGAGCACGCTTTTAATGGTTTGTGTGCTGAGCACAGACTGTTCCATCTTATGACAGGGGCCACACCAGGAAGCATGGAAATGGACCAGCAGTGGCATGTCTTTATCCTGCGCGAGTTTTTGCGCAGCCTGAAAGTCATGCAGCCATTCACCCGCGCATGTAGAGCTGATCGATATCGCAAGCAGAGTGAACGCAACTGTTACGATTGATACAAATTGATGTTTAACGTTTCCGTTGGTGAATCGCATGAAATCTCCCCGCAAATCTTCTGAATACATGAACGGGCTCGCGTTCAGTAATAGCGACAGCAGAGTCATCAATACTCTGATATCTTCGTTGTTATCGGTTGGCTGAGGGGAGGTTGTTGTGAAGTATTACACTGGATTCGAAACGTGCTGCGAGGAAATGAAAAAAAGACAGGGTCGTAACGGATTCCGCTGGAAGTCAAAAAGCAAACTTAAACCAGCTTAACTAACCGGCACGGGAAAACTCAGTGGAGGGTATCTTGAGTTTGCAGAGTCGCTTCTGGAATGAACGTGAGAAACTGTTCCAGCAACTGCAGGCCACATTTGGTGAGAATGGATTCCGGATGAAACTGTACACCGAATAAGGGGGCGCTTCGATGCTCGATCGCCATCGGGATGCCCTCCTGGGTGCGTGCCGTAATCTCCAGTTCGGCCGGCAGGGTTGCTTCATCGATGATCAGTGAATGATAGCGTGTAGCCGGGAACGGATCAGGCAGACTGGATAACAGGCGCGAATTCTGATGATAAATCAGAGACGTCTGCCCGTGCACGGGTTGTGGTGCCCTGATAATTTTTCCTCCGAGACTGGCAGCGATCGACTGATGACCGAGACAGACGCCCAGAATCGGAATCTGCCCGATGAAGTGACGCACCAGTTCCTGGCTCAAGCCTGCTTCCTCGGGAGTACATGGTCCCGGAGAGAGCACCAGGGCTGCTGGTTTCAATTCGGTTGCCTGGGCGAGGGTGATCTGATCATTGCGGATGACGCGCGTTTCCTGACCAAGCTCTTCAAAATAGCGAGCCAGGTTAAACACAAAGCTGTCATAGTTATCAATAATCAAGATCATCAGACGTTTTCTGAAGCAGTTGTATGGTTTTGAAGTGCGGCAATCATTCCCGCCGCCTTGTGCAGGGTTTCCTCGTATTCCAGCCGAGGCTGACTCTGGGCGATAATCCCGCCTCCGACCGGGAACTGTATCCAGCCTTTGCGTACGGTGAAGGTACGAATCAGAATGTTGCTGTCAAATTCTCCATTCAGGCCGGCATAAAACAGGCAGCCGCAGTAGGGGCCGCGCACCGTGGGTTCGAGCTCAGCAATGATCTCCATCGCCCGCACCTTGGGGGCACCGGTAATGGAACCGCCGGGAAAGGCAGCAGCGAGCAGATCCCAGACCGTCTGATCGGGTTTGAGCTGTCCACGGACTTCCGATACCAGATGCTGAACAGTTTCGTCTGAGCAGAGTTGAGGCACGCGGATGCTGCCGGGCTGACAGACACGCGACAGATCATTGCGAAGCAGATCGACGATCATCACATTTTCAGCCTGATCCTTTTCGCTTTCCCGGAGTTCGTCCCGTGTGAGCAGGTCGGCTTCAGGAACATATTTTCGACGTCGGGTCCCTTTGATGGGGCGGGTTTCGACTTCGTTGTCGGAAACGTTAAGGAATCGCTCGGGCGAAGCACTGAGGACGGCCCAGTCATCCCAGCCAAAGTATCCGGCAAACGGAGCGGGATTCTTTGCCCGTAAATTCAGATAGAGTTCCACGGGATGTGTGGTCGTGGGGCTGAGCAGTCGATGCGAAAAGTTCGCCTGAAAAATATCACCCGCGTAAATGTATTCAATTATTTTTGCAACACGTTTCTGGAATTCAACTTTACTGAAATTGCTGAAAATATGAGGATAACCTTCCAGCGGAAATGCGGAAGAGAGCGCTTCTCGGGGCAGCGGGGGCTCCAGGTTCTGAAGAGGCCGGTGGTTGATCCTTGTGCTGCGATCAAAGAGAACCGCATCAATGCGCGCTTTGACAGACTGGCTGCGCTGCGTTGCCAGTTCGTACTGCTGCGAATTCAGACTGGGTTCAAAGCCCTGCACGATCAGCCAGGCGCGATGCTGCTGATGATCCCAGGCAATCACCCAGTCGTAAAAGCCGACTGCAAAATCAGGGAGCTGGAATTCATCCTGTGAGGCGCGGGGGAACTCTTCCCAGCAGCGCCCCAGTTCATAGGAGAGTAGCCCGGCGAATCCGCCCTGAAAGGGAGGCAGTCCCGGAATCGATTCGACCTGGTGCCGTGCCTGTACTTCACGCATCAGTGCAAAGGGATCGGAACCCAGTTCCGCGGTCTGTATTTGAGTTCGCGTGAGGGGATTACACATCAGGTAGGAATAGTGCCCCTGCAGTGAAGACTGGCGGGCACTGTCCAGAACCAGCAGGCTCTCTTCCCCGGCAAACTCAAGCAGCAGCTGCTCAAGATCCGGACGGGGGATCAGTTCTTCCACAAGCGGGAGCTGATTTGTAATGGGGCTCCCCTGCTCTTGAGACAGATCCTGAGATAAATTTCCAGACATGATGCATCTATATTCAACAAAAACGCACTGCGAACACCCGACATTGAAAGGCCAGTAAGACCCCAGTATAACAGGACCCGGATCGAGAAGGAATCATCAGCGAGGTCCACATAGCGGGTCTTCCCCCTGCTCCCGTCGGCGGTCCAGCGCGCTGATTTCCGCCTGGGTTAAAAAGCCCCAGTTTAAAGGTTGATCCTGCTGGTACTGTTTGCCCAAGGTTAAAGCCATCATTGCTTTACACATTTCGTAGCCCAGATAAAAGGCATGCGATGCGTCCAGATCTTTGGGATGGGCGGCCTGGAACTGATCAAAGAGTTCAAAGGGATCGGTACCCTTCCAGTAGCCGTCCCGATTCATCACGTGTAAGGCATTCTCTTCTGCAAAAATACGATAGTTCGGGTCCCGGATCTGGGCAGCCAGGTTTTCCAGCGCTTCGCTCCCGAGTTCTTTAAGTTTCGGATCGCGTAACATGACCAGTTGATAATCAACGTGTTTAGGCAGACTCTGGTTGTCGATGGCATATTTGACGAGACGCCGGGCATGATTGAATTCACCGACGGCACTGCGGGCCCAGTTAATCACTTCGGTTGCCAGGACGCTATGGATTTTCAATTCCTGGCAGATGGCAGCCAGGAGCACGTTCATGCCGGCGGTGTCGACTTCGGTCAACTCCGTCAGATTGCCGATGCCCATCATGATTTCGACATCCGGAAATTCGTGGCGAGCCCGGAAGTATCGTTCCAGGGAGGCGGCAAAGCCATACCCGATCGGTTCCAGGATAGG